>NZ_JBIUVW010000013.1:83342-127311 GCF_044743155.1 Pseudomonas sp. NPDC087697
ACCCAGGGCCGCAGCCAAGGCTTTCTTCTTGTTGTCGTCCATTAAAGTCCTCACGTAATCAATAAGGCCTGACGGCCAACACCTGTATAAGTAGCCAGTATTATTCCACAGCGTTTCGGGATCGCCTACCCCTGATTTGAGATTTCTCCGGCGGCATGTTGCAGCAGCCCCTCTAGCGCGGCCTTTACCGTTTGTCGGCGGACCTCGTCGCGATTACCGGGGAAGCGTCGGCACTCGGTATACAACTCATCCCCGACAGCCCAGGCCAGCCAGACCGTGCCCACCGGTTTGTTCGGCGTACCGCCGTCCGGCCCCGCAATGCCGCTGACCGCCACGGCAAAACGCGCGCGGCTCTTGTGCTGGGCGCCACGCACCATGGCTTCGACCACTTCACGGCTGACCGCACCCACCTGGGCGAACAACTCGGCGGGTACATTCAGTTGCTGGGTCTTCTGGCGATTGGAATAGGTGACATAGCCGGCCTCGAACCACGCCGAGCTGCCGGCAATCCGGGTGATCGCTTCGGCGATCCCGCCGCCCGTGCAGGACTCGGCTGTGCTGACATGGGCATTGAGAACCTGTAAACGCCGGCCTAGTTGCGCGGCAAGCTGGGTGATTTCGTTCACGACTCTCTCCTAAATCAGGCAGGCATGCGCTCTACCGTACACGAGCAAATCACGCTTGCAAGACACGGAATAGATCAAAATGTTAGTGAGCAAGCGCTCTGACATAGGCCTGACAGGCCTGCAAGGCAATCAGTCCGCGGTCGCCTGCGTCGGTGATGCCGATAATTCGTTGAGCATGCGCCGGGTCAAGTCGGGCTCGTATGGCTCCATGAACCATGCCGCCGGTGCCGGAGGCGGCTGACACACCAGAACCGGTGTCGGCATCACTGGGGTCGACAAGGACTGACAGGCGCAGATCAGCAGTGGCAAGACGGTCGCGCAGGCGACCTTGATCACGTTGTGCATCGCTCAAGGCCTTCGAGTAAGTTTGATCGCTGGCCTGGAGCCGTTGCTCCAGGGCCAGGCGTTTGTCCTGTTCGGCGCGCTGTTGATTTGCGGCCGCCAGGGTCAGTTGGTTCAGCGTCTCAGCCTGGGTTTTGGCGAGATCCGCCAGTTGCCGGCCGTAACGCCAATCCTGAATGTGCCAGGCCAGTGTCGCGGCACCGCCAGCCACAATGGCCAGCAGTACAGCGACGACGATCAGGCGCCCCGGAACGGTAATCACGGCACATTCTTAAAGAAGACGTGGTGCCCAAGCTTCAGCGTCTGCTTGGCGCCGGGAACCCACACAGGAGCCTTCGGCATGGTGGTCGCGTAGTAGTGCGTGGCGCCGCCGGTGGGATCTGGCACCGTACCGGCGATCACTTGGTCGGCAGCCTTCTGTGCCTGGGCGAACTGCCCGGCCGGAATCGGCTTGGCACCGCTCAGATAGGCGTAGTTAGGATCGTTCTGGCTCCAGCAACTGAACTGCCAGGCCTTCAGGCACACGCCGGCGAAGCCCTCGCCCCACCACGAGTTGGCCTTACCATCGTTCACACGGTTGCGGATCGTCCAGGCCACCGCGATCTGGCCGGCCAAACCTTCACCACGAGCCTCACCCCACAGCGTACGAGCGAGAACATCGCGGTCTCTTTCGGTCACAGTCATACTTTTCTCCAGGCGAAAAAATACCCGCTCAAGGCGGGTATTGAATAAGGCGGATGAATCAAACCGGTGTCGCCGGCCATTCTGTGTTTTCAGGGAAACTTGTCTGCTCTTGAATTCGATTCAAAGCGACCCGGTACTGTTTCCATTTTTTCAATAGTGCGACTTCGCCCGCCGAAGCATCATCAAGATCGACTGCATCCTGCAATGGCTCAATGCGGGTTGCAGCATCACGCAACTTTTGGTCGCGAGCTTGTAGCACCTGTACTCGCAATGCTTCGGTTTGCGCCGCAGCGTCAAGCTGCCACTCACTGTTAACCCACACATAAAACTGTGAGGGTCTTGCCAAGGCGGTCAACGAATCAGGTAAAGGGCCTAGCTCAAGATAGTCAACCTGACTACCGTCTTGAATGCTGTAGTAACTGCCCCGGTGGTCCTCGATCTGGACGGGTTTTCCATCGACCCAACACCACACATAACAAGGCTCGGCGATTGAAAGCTCAACATCGAGACCAACACAGTCACTGGGCATTTGAATCCCCATCCCTGGAACAATAGGTAGCTCGATAGATCTACTCAATATGCCGCTAGCGTCAACAAAATAAATATACATAATTGCCTCAGATCAGTTTGATTCGGCCCGGATAGGCGATGTTGCGCGGGCGAGCGGCTGACCCCGACGGTACGCCGCCGTTAGTCACGCCGGAAACGGTGTAGGAGTTCACTACACTTGGATATTCGGCCCCAACGTTTATAAGGTCGCCGCCGGTTTCCGCCGCCGAAAACGAGCGGACCACATCGATAGACCAGCCCGTGGATGCATCGTCATAGGAAACCAACGTGCCTTTCTGGCGACTACCTGCTACACGGCCAGCATCCACCCCGCGCGACTCATCGAGAGCACGGAAAAACTCGCCGCGCCCGTCAGGGGCGCGGAAGGTCAAGACGCCATCGCCCGAGGTCCAGCCACCCTCCATCCCGCCCCGCGCAGCTTCGGTAGTCAGCATCCCCGACTGTTGCGCGTGATCCCATAACCAGGGCCATTCGGCGCGTTTGAGCACGGCACCATTCAAAGCACCATATCCACCTGGGTTGAATAGCGTGGTGCCCTCAAAGACCGGACGCCCCAGCGGGGCACTGTCGTAGCGACCCACCGGCCACCAGCTTCCGGTGCCATCGCTGCGTAAACGCCACCAATCCCCCGCCCCCATAAGCACCAGGAACGAATAACCGGCGGCATTTAGGTGGGTGTGGAATTTGATCTTGTCCGCGCCAGCCGCCTGGATGACCAAGCGATTACCGCCGTTATCGGTGCGGCGAACAATAACGTCTTTGATTCCCAGATCAGCATTAGCGGCCGGGAGCGTAATGGTTGTTGCTGCCGCCGCAGCGTTGATCAGCACCAATCCCATCTCAGCAGGAAGAAGCTGTCGCGAGGCCGCTATTGTCACAACCGTTGAAGCGGTCCGCTGGGTGATCGCGCGATCGATGATGATATTGGTGGCGGCCAGCAACTGGGCGTTGTTGTCTTCGTCAGGAGTCCAGCCCACCGACTCAATTACACCAAGGATCTCAAGTGTTACGGCATTACCCCATTGCGCCGGAATCAACGACCCTGGTGAACCTACCAACGGGTCTTCGTCAACAAACTTGCCATTCACCAGCCCAACTCCGGGCACCCTTTTAGGAAAATCCACTTTTCTATCCTCTAGTCATAATTGATGTGCACAAGCGTATGAGCCGGTGCGCTGCGATGTATCAGGCATTCCAGGGCATTGCCCGGGTTCATGCCAAAGCGTTCGCCCCAGTAGCTGGCGCCGAATCGCCGGCCCAGCAGCAAGCGGCCGCCGGTGTTGAGGGTCCACATGAACTGCGCCTGCCAGGTACCGAAGTGCGCCGCACCGAAACGCGAGCGCCCCATACGCGGCGCTTCGAGTTCGGTGATGGTGGCGTTCGGGTAGCCCTGGGTGCGGGCGATTTCGATGTAATAGCTAACGGCTTGACTGCCAACTGCAAGCAGTCGTCGGCGTACAGCAAGACGGCGGTCGTCGAACAGTGGCTTCAAGCCCAGACACGGGTCTGGCAGGTTCATGACCCGCTCCCAGTCCGGCACCAGTTCGCTGACGCCGGCCGGGTCCATTTCGTTGAGCAGGTCGGCGGCGCGGGCGTCGAGGCGAGCCAGTTCCTGAGAGACACCTTCCAGGACGTGTTCCAGCTCCGGCGCCTGCTCCGGGTCCCAGGCCGGACCACTGGGCAGCAGGCTGCGCAGTTGGGCCTGGTATTGCGCGGCGGTTCTTATTGCAGCCATACGCAACCTCCGAACGTCAGCAGCTGATTGCTCGCGGCCGTAACGTCGGCGGCTGGCGCGACCAGTTTGTGATCGCTCTCACCAGTGGCGCTGCTGATGGCTTCGGCGATGTGGGTCAGCAGCAAGGTTTCACCGAGTCCGGCCTCGCGGTTGTGCAGGTCGCGCAACTGCGCTTCAACGGCGGCGCGCACGGCGCTGGTGTCGGGAGTCAGGCGCAGACTGTAGGTCACCGGCAACCGCACCGGCGCCAGCACATGCAACTCAGCGGTAACCGGCCGCAAAGGTTCGACGTACGCCTGAACCAAGGCCAATTGCGTTGCGTCCGGCACTGGCTGCGGGTCGTCGTCACGCATGACGAACAAACCGACCGTGCCCGGCCCCAGATAGCTGCCACGACACCAGGCGCGGGTGATTCCCGGGCACTCCAGCGCCCAGGTTTCATAGTCTTGTGCCGAGCCGCCATGAGGGATGATGCGGTACGAGCGAATCACCCGCGAGCGCAGCGATTCGACGCTTTCTCGGGCAATGCCACCGGTCAGTCCCGGCGCCAGCACGCTGAAGACTCCGCCGATGCCCTGGATCGGTTGCACCGGGATCAGTGTCATGCCCGCATCGGCATTGCCGAGAGACCCGGCGTCCAGTGCGGCAATGGTGGTGCTGTTGAGGCCATTGCTAGTGGTGAGCGCGGTGGTCACCTTGTAGGTGCGACCGTCACTCGATTGCAGCAGGGTGTCGACATCCAGCACCGCGCCCGCCGTGGCGCTGAAGCTAACGCTGCCGCGGGCAGATTGCGCCGCTTTACGCGGCTGGTTGAGGCGTAGCGCGGCGATGCGTTCCAGAGTGGATTCATCGGTTTTGTCCGGCAGAATCTGCTCGGCGATCCAGTCCAGATAGCCATACAGGCCAAAGGCTGCACCACCGAGGGTTCGGGCCAGAACTTGCGCATCGGACTGGCGCAGCGAATCGCTGGCCAGGTCGCTTTGGGTGCGCTTGATCAGCACCGGCAGCGAAGGCGTTTCAAACGGCATAGGTCACCTGCCAACTGTGTTCAGGGTTGATGTCCAGACGCTCACCGTCGGCCAGGGTCAATACCGTGCGCAGGTTCAAGCGCTGGTCGTCGAGGCGTTCGCTGAGGATCTCGATAGCGCTGCAATGGCCATCGTCGATCAGCCATTGCAGGGCTTCGCGGGCATAAAATTCGGCGTCGAGCTGGGTCTGCCGGGTCAGCTTGACCCGGCGCAGCAACCACAGCCGCGAGCCGATACGGTCGTCGGCCACCGTGGGAAAACTGTCGCCCCACCAGCCGAAGCGCTCCTCGTCATCAAGGAAGTCATCGTCGGCGGCGCGACGCCAGGTGAAGAGGCTGATCAACACCGAGCGAGTGAGTGCGGTCTTGAGGTCACGACTGATAAACATCACTGACCTCCTGCTGGCGCGGCGGTCTGCCCGTTACCCGGCTGGACGCCCGGGTGCACGTGTTTGATCTGGCTGATACCGCCCGCGATCTGGTCGCCCTGAGAGACGATCTTGCCGGTCTGGGTCAGCGTCGGCGTGTCGATGTTCACGGCGGTGCTGGCGCGGATGTTCAGCGTGGTGGTTTCGATGTCGATGATCCGTCCGCGCTTGAAGTGGACCTTGTCACCTTCGTCGGTGTAGATCGCCACTTCACCGGGTGCCAGCGCCTTGAGGCGATAGCGGCGATCGGCAACCACCAGCACCACGGCATGAGAGCGATCCCCGCCGAGAAAGGTCGCGATACCCTCGGCACCGGCCAGCGGGTTGCTGGTGAAACCGTAGGGTTCGAAGTGCTCCATGTCGTCGTTCACTTCGCCAGCGGTCAGGCGCATTTGCAGCGATTGCAGCTTGGTAGCCGAATTGGCGAGCACGACAGTGCCGCGCGCCAAGAGGCGTGTCAGTAGGCTCATTGGGTTTTCCTTGAATATCGGTGAGGCCCGGCATGGCGATACCCTGTAGCAGCTGCCGAAGGCTGCGTTCGGGCGCGTAGCGGCCGTGAAACCTGTATCGACGATTAACCTGAAGTACCACAGCGCCTGATTTCACGACTGCTGCGCAGCCGAACGCAGGCTTCGCCAGCTGCTACGAATTAATGTGAACTCAGGATTTTGGGGGCACCGGGTTGGCGTCGAAGGTATGCGGCGGCGCCACTTGCAGGGTGGTAATGGAACCCTGCTCGGAGAGCGAGTAAGTCACCTTCGAGATCAATAGGTCCTGGTCAAAACCCAACACCTTGTCGATCACTCGCACCAAGGTGTTGTGCCGCCACAAATCACCGTTGGATTGCCGCCAGCCTTGCACGCGGTAGGTCGTCGTCAGGGCTTTGCCGGTGCGGGTGGCGCTTTCCCAGTCGGCTCGTTGCTGCGCCAGTTCTGGCGTCAGTTGCGCGCTTTCGCTGATCACCGTGACCCGTTTGCGTTGGGTCGTGGCATCGGTCGCCACACCCGACACCTCGCTCACAGCGCTGCCGCTTTTGGTGTCGCTGCCCTTGTGTTGGCCGATCACCCGGTATTCGGAAAACACCTGGCTGAAATCCATCGGCGCAGTGGCCGAGAGAATGTTCTTGCCCAGCTCTAGCACATCACTGGCCCGCCCGCCACTGCCCGGTTTCGCCAACAGCACCCGGCCTTCGGCATCGTCGGTGGAGAACACCCGGTACAGGGTCAGCAAGCGGTCGATGGACTGAAACACCGTTTCTCCCGGGACGATGCTGTGCTTGTTCAGCTTGGCGGTTTGTGGAATTTCACTGACCACGCCCACGCCATGAGGTGATGCCAAGGCCTGGACGATGCTCAGCACGCTTTGTTCCTGCCACTGGCTCGGGCGATTGATCGCCGCGCAATCCACCAGGTCCTGGGTCAGCGAACTACCCTCGATACTCAGGCTGATCTGCTTGCCGTCGTAACTGATCGGTGCCTTGTAGACGTGACCGGTGAGTACCAGATCGCAACCGATCCGCACTTGGCAACGCGAACCGGGTTTGATCGGCACCGCCAGGGTTTGCCCCGGCCATTGCCAGGTGATGTTGAGTTTGAAGGTGCGGAACTGACGCTCCAGGTCCGCACTGATTTCAACGCTTTTCCAGCCGCCATAATCCAGACCGTCAACGGTCAGGCTGACGGCATTTGCAAGTTCGGTCATGACTTACTCCTGGGCGATTTTCAGCTCGCCCGGAGGCAGGAATCCAACGTGAATTACACCGTTGCGCTGCGTCACTTCACCCACTCGCGTGGCATCCCCCAGGTACTGATAGGCGAGCACCAATGCCGGCATGCTCTGATTGGGAGACTGGGTGATCAGCCGCACACCGGACGATGCCACCGCCGTCAGATGCCCGAACAGTTGCTGGCGCAACGCATTGAGCGCTTGATAATGCACAGCGTCCGCCTTGAGGGCTGCTTGCCAGATCGCTTCATTGAGGGCGTCGCGCAAGGTCAGCACATCGTCCGCCACCGGCACGTCCACTCGTTGCACCGGTTGCACCGCTTGCTGCGCCAGGGACGGCGTGGAGTTCAATTTGACCACCGGGGTGGCCACCGGCATCAACGCCACCTGATAACCAAGTTTCACCAACAACGCGTCCTGCACCAGATTGGCCATGGCCTGAGCCGCCGCCACCGTGTCCTTGCCGGTAGTGAGCTTGGGAGCGTCGATCTTTTTCACTGCTTCGACCTGCTGTGAAGCGTTGGCGAGAACACCACGGTAACCCTCGCGGGCAAAGTCCCCGAGCTCCTTGATGTCGCCAAGTAAACCCTTGAACTCCGCGCTCACTTCACGGGGCAGTTCCTTGATGGCCTTGACCAGCAGACTGAGCTCCTTGTAAGTCTCGATCAGCGGCTTGAACTCGTGCTCGATAACCTCGTAGACCTCTTTAAGGCTATCGCGCAGTTCTTTGATGCCGATCCGTGCCGCCTTGATGAGGCTCATGGCCTCTTCGAAGCGGCGCACCATCGATCCCAACAGGCTGTCAGCCGACACCAGCAATTGCATGCGAGTGTTGACCTGAGCAGTAGGGAACTGCAGTGGCTGGTCGGGGTAAAACTTCAGGGCAAACGTCACCAACCCGCCGTCCTGGCGGGTCTGGGTCATTTCGCACTCACCGACCTTGACCTGCATCCGCCCCAGCCACGGATGAACCAGTTCACCCGCGCCCTCCTCCAGCGCCTTGAGCAGTTTGTCACGCTGCTCCAGGCAATCGGGCCCGACGATAAAGGCCGTCAGGTCGTGGATCTTCGCCTGCTGGCCAAGGCCCTCGAAGAACGGCTGGTCACGCTGGGGATACACATGCAACTGACCTTTCTGGCCGACCGGGGTTTTCGCCTGGTCGACCCAGAATCCGACGCCGCGAAACGACGCCGGCAACAAACGATCACGCCAACTCATTGGAACCTCCTAGAGAAAGTGAGCGATAGCCGATCTGTGACGTCAGGGCCAGACCCGGTTGGTTGGTTTGCGGCGGATTGGTGCGCATACCGGCCGGGGCGTTTTCAAAACGCACAGTCAGGCCGCCCTCCAGTTGCGCGCGGTTGTTGGCGGCGCTTTGTTGCACCAGGGCGTTGGAGCCTTTAGGCAAATCGCTCGACAGCGACGATTGATCGCTACTGGCACCGAAAAACGCTGGTGCCAGTTCACCTTTGCCCTCGGCGTTGGTTTTCTGTTGCGCCTCGGCCAAGCCTTCGACCTTGCCGGTGATCTTCGCAATGAAGCCACCGAAACTGCCGCCGAACATTTCCTTGATCGGCGCCATGATCCCCTGCAGCTTTTCCCACCACTTGGAGAACCATTCGGTCACCGGCTCCCACTGCTTGGTGATCTCTTCCAGCGGCGACCAGGAGAACAACTCACTGAAGGCAGCAAAACCGATCAGTGCCTGATTCTTGATGCCTTCCCAGATCGAGGCGAACACCTCAGTGATCGCTCCCCAGTTGGCGATAATCAGCCCAAGAGGCGTCCAGTTGAACAGGTTGCGCAGCACGTCCATGACTGGAACGGTCAGCGCCTTGAGCAGGTCCCAGATCACCGAAAACAATCCAGTCACTGGCCCCCAGCTGTCCATGATCAAACCCTGGGGCGTCCAGGAAAACAGCTCCTGAAAGAAGCCGACAATCGGCGTCGCGACGGCTTTGATAACGTCCCAGATCGCCGCAAACACCTGACTGATCGGCCCCCAGTTATTGATGATCATCCCCAGCGGCGTGAAGGCGAACATCGTCTTGAAGAACTCGACCATTGGCATGACCACCGGTGCAATCTCTTGCCAGAGCCCGGCGAAAAACGCCGAGATCGGCTTCCAGTTCGCAACGATCACCCCAGCCACCAACGCAATGCCCATGGCAATCAGCATCAGCGGGCTGGTCTTGAGTACCGTGCTCATCAGGTCAAGCGCTTGCGTGGTGGCGGTGACCGCTGTTTGAATCGCTGAAAACGCGATAACGCCCGCGGCAATTCCCTGGACCAGCTCCGGGTTGTCGTTGAGCAACGTCCCGACGCCATTGAGCAACGGTTCAAGACCGACCACCACCGCGCTGACTGCCGGCAGCAATGCCGCGTCAACCGCGACCGATACCTTGTCCATCGACGCGCTGAAAACGTTCAGGTTTTGCGCAGCACTTTTGGGCACGCTCGGCACATCGAGGTTTTTTGCCGTCTCACCGACCTCGGCCAATTTGCCCTGAAACGCTGCGGCCGACTTGATGCCTTCGACAAAGGGTGTGACCACGTTGCCGCCCTTGAACAAGCCGCTGATATCCAGCTTGCCCAGGCCGGCTTGCTCAAGGTTGTTTTTAAAGCCGTCGACTTTCGCCCGAAGGCCCGCGAGCTTGGGTGACAGTTCATCGATGCCTGTCAGCAAGACCGCTTTTTTCTCAATCTTTTCTGTCTCTGCCATCACTGCACCTGCTGCATCGCATTGATCCGTTGCGCGTGCTCCAGTGACTCGCGGAGCACGTCCAGTGGCCTGGCCATCATCTGTTCGGGGTCAACCTTCCAGAACCAGGCCAGGTCATAGGCGACAGCGATCAGGTCGGAGATGGCGCCGATGCCGCACTCATGAAAAAACTCGCGACGGCCCAGCTCAGCGCGTTGAGATCAGCCAGGTCCAACTGGTTGACCGACGACGGCGGGATGCCGGCGCAGACCGCGATGTATTTGGCCGCGACATCCATGTCCAGGCTGACTTCTTCGCTCTTGTCGATCTTGTACGGCAGCGCCTTGATCGCCCGCACCTCCTGCACCGTCGGACGGCGCAGGGTCAGTTCGGTCAGTGGCTCGCCGTGGGCCTCGATGGCCACTTGCAGCTTCACGGCTTGAGTCATTGCCAGGTCCCCTTCACACCTTCGAAGACCAACGCGATGGACGCGTCATCGCCCTTGGAGATCGGCGCATCGACCAGGTAGGCACCGGCCAGCACGAAGACTTTGCCGTTGCTGAATTCGCAGGTGACGGTCATGTCGGTGCCGGCGATCAGCTGCTTCAGCGGGAAGTCCGGGGTATGCAGCGCCGTGACTTTGAACGATGGGGTGATGTCGGTTTCCTTGTAGAAACCCGGCACCAGTGTTTCGCGTTTGGTGGACATCAGCGGCGCTTCGCAGCCACCGTTGATCGTCAGTTGAGCGCCGTCCACTTTGACGTAGCAGGTGCCCGCAATCAGTTGACCCATGGTGTTTCTCCCTTCAATAAAAAGCCCACGCGAAGTGGGCACAAGTCACACAGTGAAACGCGGCACTCAGGCCGCGTTTTCGTACTGCAAACGGAATTGGTTCAGTAGTGCGAACACCCGCAGACCGTTGATGTAATCCGGCGGGAACAGCACATTGACGCGGCTCGGGTCCTGGCTGTCGCGTTCAACGATCAGGTGCTCGGCAAACAGCTCGGCGTTCTCCACGTGGCCTTCCAGTTCGAGCTTGGCGTACTGGGCGATCAGTTCACCGCGAATGGTGCTCGGGGTAACGATCGGCTGGCCGGCACCGAAACGGGTGCCATCGGCGGCCAGTTTGTGGCGACCGTACTTGCTGGTAATCACGCTTTGCAGGCGACGCACGATGAACGCTGACTGGTGCATGGTTTCGCTGTCCAGGTAGGAGTTGTCCGCCTGGCCGTAAGCGTTTTTCTGATAGGTGGTGATCGCCCGCTGAATGCGCACGTAGCCGCCTTCGTAGTACGCCGTCGCGATGCCGTAGCTGAGCAGCGACTGGCGCTCGGTCAGGGTGAAACGCTCACTGGCCGGAGCCGGTTCGACACCCGGCAAGCTGCCGCTTTGGGTCGGGCGGCTGGCGTCGGCGGAGATGAACACCGAGGTGCGTGCAGCCAGTGCGGCAGCCTGAACCCAGAACGGTTGCGGTACGCCCAACTCCAGCGCCTGAATGGTCATGTGCTGGTCGTTACGGGTTTGACCGGCGGCTACCAAGGTGCCAACGGTGCCGCGTTTGGCGGTGTAGACGTGACCGAACAATTGCTTGGCCCACGACCAACGACCGACGCTGTCATCCATGACGGCTTGCCAGGTATTGAGGGTCGCAGCATCGGTCCACGGCATGCAGATGAACTCGAACGGTTCATCGCCGAGCGCAGCGACTGCCGCAACCTGATCCGGCACACCAGCACCACCGGTCATTGGGGTGATGGCGGTGGTCAGACCTGCCGGGGTGGCTTCGCCGTTGCTCTTGCCCAGGCGATTGAATTGCAGGCTGATGTCGTTGGCGCTGTCACCGGTCCATTTGGCGGTCAGGGTGATCACGCCCTCAACCGCAGCGGCGGTTACCGGCAGGTCGGCGCTGGCGTTGATTTTCAAGGCCAGTGCCGTCGCCGCCTGAGCCGCTGTTGCGGCGTTGACGACGGCCGCTTGAACACGCACGCCGCCGACGTACAGGTTCAGCACACCGCTTTCTGTTGCGGTGCCGGTCAGGGTCAGCACGCCTTTGGCAATGCTACCAACGGTGTTGTACACCGGCAGGCACCAGATTTCGCCGACGGGGTCAGTCTTGCGCCAGGTTTCGTACATCGAGGCCAGCATCGAGCCTTGACCGCCGATGCTTTTGGCCAGCGACACGCTGGACACCAGCACCAGTTTGCCGACATCGGCACTGGTGACGTTGTCGTTGACCTGAGCGACGATCAACCGGCGCATGGCCGACGACGCGCTATTGGCTGCCGAATTGTCCATCTCGGCGTAGAACAGCGGAACACGAATGTCCGCGGGGATGTTGCTGAATCCGATCGCCATTATTTGGCTCCCTGTGGTGTTGCCGCTTCCACGGCTTTGGTAGTGATATCGCCATCAGCCAAACGTCGACGCCACCAGGCGTTGTCCGGTACTTCACGGCCCTCTAGTGGCAACAGATCGCCCGCTTCCGGGTCGGGCACGGCACGGCCTTCGGCCGGCAGCACAGTGATGCGTTTGCTCATTGCTTTACGTCTCCAGAGAAAGTCAGTTCCAGGCGCCCGTCAGGCCCCGGACGTTTCAGGTTGGGGTCCGCCGGGTCGATCGCATCGACCCGCACGGTGACCCCGGTAAAGGACGACAAGCCGTCCAGTTCACGTTCGTGCCAGCTCTGCGCAGGCTGACTGGGCAGATTGCGGCCGAGTTGGAATTCGGCGAAAAAGCGCAGGCGGTACAGCACACGGCTGCTGTTGATGGAAACCAGTTCGCCGCCGTCGTAGGCGATGGCGCCGTAGTCGCTACCGGGCTTGAAACCCACCAGTGCCCGCCAGAGTTCAGCGCGCAGGTCGTGCAACAGATCCAGCGCTTTTGTAGCGTCCGTGGTGTCGAGCACCAGGGTGACTTCGAAGCGGTCGCGGATCGGTTGCAGCATCAGGTTTTGCGCCACGCTTTTGCTTGCCAGATCAGCGATGGGAACGACGTAGGCGCAAGGCGTGGGTAGCGGGTTGTTGGCTTGCAGGGTGGCGAGGTCGATGCCGGCGGCCACGCGATTGGCCAGGGTTGGGCATTGCTCACGCAGCTGCGTGAGGATCGGAGTGATCTTCATGAAGGCGCTCCAGAGTTTTGTGAATGGTGCGATTAAGGCCCAGGCATCGAGCGCCCGATCGGGTTCGGGTAAGCGTCAATGGCAGTCAGTTAAGGTATGGAACCTGTGGGAGCGGGCTTGCTCGCGAAAGCGGTGGGTCAGCCAACATTGATGTTGAATGTACTGCCGTCTTCGTCGGATCGCCGCCCGGAGCAAGCCCGCTCCCACAAGTGATGGGTGTTATGCCTTGGCGTCCAGGCAGGTCGCCTCGATCGTGCAGCGATAGCTGGTCTTGCGATCGCCGCTGGCGGTGACCTTGTCAATTGACCAGCGACCGCGCATGAAGTCCGGCCAGGTGGGGTCCAACAGCACGATCCCTTCGGCGGCCAGGCCCGGATTTCCGGGGCAACCGATTTTCACTTTGAGCGCTTCGCGCATCATCCGGCGCACCTCGCCTTCAGCGGCGGCCCGGGCATCGTCAGCGCTCTGGTAGCGCTGGCGAAGGGTCTTGAACGGCGCGATGCCGCTCTCCTCGTCACGCACTTTGCCGGCCGCCGCGTCCCACCAACGGGTCTTGCAACCCTGGTATTTGGCCCGGGCTGTCTCATCCAGCGTGGCGGAGATAAAGGCGTTGTCGCCGGGGCGATTGTTGGTGGTCACCGACAGCTTGACCGGCGGCAACACTTTGCCCGACAGCGATTTCGCCTGACCCCGTCGCGCCAGCACATACAACTCGTTGACCGGTTTGGCGACTGCATCGTGCAGGTAGGCCAGACGCGTCAGAAAACCCATATCGGTTTCGTTGGACTGGTCGACGTGTTCGATTTTGATCAGCGCCAGCTCCGGCGCCACACGCGGGGAAAACCCGTGCCGGGAGGTCAACTGGCGAAACAGTGCGCCCAGAGTCGTCGGGCCGTGGCTGGCCGAGCGGCGCTGCTTGAACCCGGTCTGATCCGCCGCACTGAACGGCGCCGCGGTGGCCACCAGGGCCAGACGCAGGGGGAACAAGGTCGGCGTGCGCCGGGTAATGACGAACTCGCCTTTATCCACCAGCCCCGACTCCAGATAACCAACCCGCAAACCGATTTTCCCACCTAGACTCGGCAGCCCTTCGAGCCCTTCCAGATCGAGGGTCAGCGTCAGTTGATCGGACTCAATCCCTGACGCGTCGACGTGCTGCCAGGTGAGTAAGCGTTCGTTAAGCAGCGCCGCGTTGGCGCCGTAAATCTCCACCGCCGGTGTAAATCCCAGTGACATGCTGCCTCCTTAATCCCAGGCCGAAACCGGTGTGGGTGCAACAGGTTTTGAATCCACTTCAGGCAGGACAATCCATACGCCTGCCGGCAATACCGGACCATATTCGGCGAGCCCCGGATTGAGGCGCCAAAGCGCTTCCTCGACGGCATCGTCACAACGCTCAAGCTCGCGGTACAGCAACAGATTCACCGAATCACCGGCAATACTTCTGACTCTACGCATTGGTGTACTCCGCCAACTCGATCGTCCAATCGATCACCATCGCCGTGCCGTCATCAATGACGTAGGTCTGGCTCTCCGACACACTGTTGATTCGCCACAGGCCCCAGTTGCGGCCAATGCCGTCAACCAGCGGCAACGGAATGCGCAGCGCCTGCAAAGCACGCAATTCATCGAGGCGATCCATCGCCACCGCATACATCGACTTGCCGCCGATGGTCAGCGTTTGCAGGCCTTGGCCGGTCTGGCTGGATTTGGGTTTACTGGTAAGGATGTCGATGTTCGTCCAGCCACCGTCCGACTTGCGCTGCAGGGTGCTGTAAGCGAAGTTTCTGGACAGGCCGAAAATGAAACTGCCCAGGACCATTTGCTGGCGCATTACGTACCTCCGTCGGTCAGGGCCGTGTCACGGCGCACAGCGAGTGGGTTGTTCATCATCAACGGCACAAACTCGCCGTTGAATTGCATGTGTAGATTCGCCATGATTTTTTCAGTCAATCGATCGGAGTCCGTCGGATCGGCGCCGGTGATCTGGATCACCGGCGAATAGTTGATCTGTCGGTTGTCGGCCTGCGCGCTGGTCAGGTCTTTGCTGATCTGGTCCGGCGAGCGGAGTCGGTCAGCCTCGGTGTAAAGAGACTCACCCAGCGACTCCCCGCCCTTACTGCCGAAATAGGAACCGACCAGGCCGCCGACCAAAGCGCCAATCGCAGTGCCCACGACCGGAACGAAACTGCCAATCATCGCGCCGGTGGCAGCACCGGCATAACCGCCAGCCAGTCCGCCGACGCCCGATCCAGCAGCACCCGCAGCGGCTTTGTAATCGCCGGCCATCAGCGCTTTGATACCGTCGTAACCCGCGCTGGCCAATGCCAGAGGTGCGCCCAGCCTGCCGGTGAAGGACTTGGCTCGGGTCGAAGAGGTGACCAGTCGGCTGCGCATCGTGGGACGCGGGGCTTTGGTTTTTCCTGAGCCCTGCGGTTTCTGTTTGTCTTGCTTGTCTTGTTTGTCGCCCTTGTCTTGCGTGCCGTCGTTGGTTTTTTTCTTGTCTTGAGCACCGACCTCATCGCTTCCCGGTGGCTGGATGGCCGCGTCAGGTTTCAGAAGCTCTTTGGTGGTGGAGGAAACAACCGACGCCATTTTGGTCAGGATGGCCCCACGAAACGGGGTCGCGAGCGCCACACCGAACAAGGTCAACGCGGCGGTGACTTTCGGCAGTGATTCAGCTGCGGAACTCAAACCAGTAGCGAGCAAATCGACGCTGAGCATCGCGAGGTCAGTAAATGGAGCCACAGAGCTGGTAACTGCCGTTTTAAAACGGGTCAAACTCGCATCCAGCGCATTCCAACGCGCTTGCGAGGTGTTGCCTCGAGCTTCGGCAGTTTGCGCCATCGAGCCCTTGTCACCGTCGCTCTTGTCAGACGCCACCGTAAACGCCGTTTTCAGGTCTTGGGGCGTCTCCAACAACTTGCCGATGCCCTTATTGCCCTCAAACAGCGTATTGACCAATGAGGTCTGTTGCTCGGCAGGTTTGCTCTTCAGCGCCGCCAGCACATCCTTGATCGCCCCCGATGCGTCCGTGCGCATCCTGCTGGCCAATGCCCCCGGTTCGATATCAAGCTGAGCCCAGGCTGTTCGCTGCTCTGCCGTGGCGTTGTCGCCCTTGCTCAGCGTTGTGCCAAAGGTTTTCAACGAGGCCCCGGCTTCGTCCTTGCCCACAGAGGCGTTCAGCAAGGCTGCGGCGATTGCAGCCACTTGCTCGGGCGTCATGCCCGCCGCCAGGCTCGTCTTGCCGCCGCTCTGCACTACCGAACCGATGTCCGCCGCAGTGGCATTCAAATCAGCACTGGCGCCAAGACGGCTGGCCGCGTCGCCCAGTTCGAGACTTTTCTCTCGATCAAGGCCCAACGAGGTACGCCAGCCGGTCATGATTGCGCCAGCCTCCTTGGGGTCGATCTTGTACGCCGAGGCCATGACGGCACTGTCGCGAGCGAAATCCGTCAGCACGTGCTGTCGGTCTTCCGGTTTGACGTCTTTGACCAGGCCTGCGTTGACCGCCGCCAGTTGAACCTGCGCCAGTTGCACACCTGTCGCCATGCTCGGGGAAGCTCGCTTCTCACCGGCGATCTTCTGGTTGTCTTCGGACATCGCCTGAAGTTGATCCGGCTTCAGCCGCAACTTTTGATTAAGGTCGACCATGGCCGTCTGCATCGCCATCGCAGGCTTCAAATCGTCAGGCGGTGCACGCTGGTCAACCTCAGCCTTGAGCTTTGACTTTGACTCACCGCTTGCCGCTGGCGCCGAAGCATTCGCCTTGAGCAGCGACTGCTGCGACGAAAGGGCAACGTTCAACGACGCCAGGGTTTCACGAAGCTTGACCTGCTCCGCCACCAACAGACGGATGTCGAGGCTGGCGGTGGTCAGTGCCAGGTCCAGCCCCGACAAGGGATCAGTGAAACCGACAAGCCCCGGCGTTTCAGATGCACTGCCGAGTTGCGGTCGCTCAATGCGATTAATCTCCGCACCGGGCGGCGAATACTTACTCTCTGCCATCCCGCTCTACTCCTGTTTCACGCCAAGGCGAGTAATCGCGATGTCGTAGCGGCGCAATGCCTTGCCAGCGTCCCACTCCAGAATTTCCGCCTCACTTACCGGGTAAATGAGCGGCACCACATCGAGGATTACTTCGATGTCGCGTTCCGAAAGAAGTCCGCCGGTTTGTTTAAAAAATCGTCGATGCGCACCTGCAACTGAGTCCAGTCGGGCACGCTCAGCGAAGCCAGATCGGGAAGCATCAGACCGGTGCAGTGGGCGGTAATGAACTCGGCGCGTTCCTTGGCCGTCTTCAGCTTTTTCATCGCCTTGGTGGCTCGCAACACTGGCATTTCCAGGGTCAGCGAAGTCATGCTGCGGCCTGCCACATTGAGCGGTTGCAGCAGTTGCACCTGATCGGGATCGTCCGATGCTTCGTCAGCTTCGGTACCCTGCCGCAGAAAGTACGACGCCGGGCGGGTCGACATTTCGTGCACGTACTGCGCGATACTCACGTAGTCCGGGCGTTTGAGCTGATCCAGTTCTTTGATCGACAGGCCGGTGGCCAATTTGGCCAGCTCGAAAAACTGATCGTCCTCGTCATCACCGGCACGGGCCAGCGCCTCTTTCTGTGCGGCATAGAACAGCGGCTTGAGTTGGATCTGCTCGATCTGCGACTCATCGTCACCGGAAATCGGCGACAACAGGACATGTTTAGGAGGCATCCAGGACATGAAAGAAATTCCTTGGTCATACAAAAAAGCCGCCCACAGCAAGCCAGAAAACCAGCGGGTGAAGGCGGCGATACAGGAAGGTGTTGCCGGTGTTTAAGGCAGCAATACGGCGCGGCGAGCGGCGCCAAGAATGTCGACGCCGTTGAGCATGAACTTCTGGGTGCGCACGTCGATGTCGATCACCGGGATGCCGTTTTCCAAGCGGTTGTAGGTGCGGCAGGACAGCTCCAGCGTAGTGATGGGTTTGTCGCCCATCTTCAGCTTGGTCTCGCCCAGGGATTTCAGCTTGCCGCCGACGGTGTGGTAAGTGAACCAGGTATTGCCGTCCTGGTCCTGACCGGCTTCGCGGACATTCAACAGGATGTCTTCACCCAGTTTCACACCGAGCGCCAGCATGATTTCCGGGCCAGTGCCTTGCAGGTTCAACGTGGCGTTGAGCACTTTGCCGCTCTTGGCCATTTCCTCGGCGATAAAGCGCCCGCCAGTCATCGGTTCCATTTCGAAATCGATCTTCGGCGGGGTGAAATCCTCCACGGTCGCCGACAACGGCAGGCCTTGCAGGGTGGCCGCGATGGCCTGTCTTACGCGGTTGGTAAACATTAGAGAACGTCCTCCAGGAACTGCTCGATGATTTCATCGCGGGCGTTGAGTTGATAAACCATGTGTTCGTTCGGCGCGTAGCGGCCGTAGTCGATGACGATGAACCAAGTGCCGTTTTTGTACTTCTCGACGCTGTTCAATTCCGGGTGCAGGTACACGCTGCCGCCGGGGATGGTTTCGTCGGCGACCAGGGTTTGCAGCCAGTCGTTGATACGCTTGACCTCCTGATCCATGAACGACTTGGTCAGGTTCTTGGCCATGGCCTTCTGACCGGCCTTGACCAGCTTGCGGCTGATGGCATCTTCCAGGCCGACGTAGCTGATGAACTTACCGGTGATGGAGCGGTTACCCAGCAGAGAGAACCCGCCAAGGACGGTCCGTGCGTAGTAGCTGATGCCGTAGCGGTTAAGCAGATCGCCCTCGGTCGAGGTGTCGAGGATGTTGTATTCCACAACCCGCGAAACGTCTTCGGCGTAGGTCACCTGGTTGCCCGGACTCTCCCATTGCTTGACCTTGGCCAATGCCGCGATGGCCAGGCTCGACGGCGCCAGAAACACGTTTTTCTTCGCCGCTTTGGAGTAAACCGCAGGCATGTTGTGCACGACGAGGCAGCGGTCGAAACCGAGGTCAGCGCCGCCCAGTTCGCCGCTATAGGTCACTTGATCGGCGACAGAGGCGTCCTTGCCATCAAGCACCACACGGGCCTTGATGCGCTTGCCGAACGAGGCGAACTCGCTGGCCACCGCTTTGGTACCGGTAAAGCCCGGGGCACCGATGATGGTCAGGTCTTCAGGGACACCGCTCAGCGCGGCCAGGCCCAATTTGCGACCGGTCAGCGCTTCGTTGCCGCCGATCACGTTGTTCAGGGTGTCGGCCGGGGTCGCGCCCTCCTCGACGATGACCACATAGACCGGCACCTTGACCACTTTCAGGATCTGGTAAACCGCGTGATACAGCGTGCCCGCCTCAGCGCCGGTCGGATCGAGCTGCGCGTGGGTGGTAAAGCTGTTGATACGGAACGGGGTATTTTTCGGGATCAGCTTGTTGGCGTTCGGTGCCGTGCCGACCAGACCGATGACGTTGTCACCGAGTCCACCCATGGCCTCGGGGGATTCGGTGGCATTGACGGTGATGCCGTTGTGCTCGAAGTTCAAAACCTCAGCCATGGTTATTCAGCCTTCTTGATGGCGGCCATTTGGGCCGGGGTGGAAGTTGAGGCCGACTCGGCAGCCTCAGCCTGTTGGCGCGCCTCAAGGACGCTGGTCAATTCCAGACGGCCAGCGCTGCGCAACGCGTTGGCCTCCACATCGAGCAGCTCGAGCTGTTGGCCGACACTCGACCAATGGCCACCACCGGTGGGGAATGGGAGGAGCACGGTGTACGTTTGGCGTTCTGCCATTTCAGGATCTCCAGAAGCGAAAAGCCCCGCATAAGCGGGGCTGTTAGGGATGTGCCGCGTTATGTGCAGCGGAAAAGAAAACGCCCCGTCAGTGCGGGGCGTTTATTGGAACTGAGCAGTCAGCCAAAGAGGCGACGGCGGACGGTGATCAATCAACGGGAATTCTCCCGCCTCCGGCCAGTTGCGCAGTGCTCTGCGGTACGCCTGAAGTTCGGCGTACTGCGCGGGAGTCAATGTGGTGCCTGAGCCTTCCTCCAGCTCGTCACGGTGACGCGCCACAACACCGTCGGTTGTCGCCAACTGCGTCCCACGCCAATGACGCTCGGTTTCAGCCAGTTGCTCACGGGAGGGCGCTGGACGATCTATCAGGGTTGGCGGCACAGTATCGAAGTTGATCTTTTTACCGTTCCCTTGCCCGGCCATAAGTTCGGTGTGAAGTTCAACCGATAGTTCAACCGCGTCCTCTGGAATATTTTGGTTTATATCCGAATCATAAAACAGACCAGTCTCTTTACTCGCGTAAATCATCATCTTATTCCTTAGTTACCAATGCTTATAATACGCACTTCCGACTGACTGGCCGTGTAGTTGGACTGTACGACTATCTGACCGAGGCCGATTGATGTTCCAGACACAAAAGGCTGCCCCGCACTGGCGTAGATACCACTCCCAGTCAAGGTCGCGGAGCATCCAAACTGAAGGGTAGGAAACGCTATAGGCAAGTTGAAGACCTGGTTCAGGGCGGCCGCAGGAAACTGGCAAGTCATCCATTGCATAATGAAACCGGACGGTAGTTTCTGATATCCGTTTGGCCCCATCAGCGCACCAAACGGTACAGTCTTGCCAACGACGCCCGTACCCAGTAACAACCAGTTCCCGTTGCCAATGAAGGTGATGTCTACGTAGGTGTCTGGGGGGATGGAACGGCTGGCAGAAGAATTCCCTATGGCGAGACTTTCTTGCATCTTGTCTGCGCCCTGGGTCACCAGGGTCAGATTCGCGATTGACCAGTTCTGCAAACGAATAGTGCCGCCTGGCAGAACACTGTTGGCTACCGAGTCGGGAATGCTGTAGGAAGCGGGACCACTACCGTAAGCGTGAACCAGACCGCCAATGTGCGCCGCAATACCGGTTAATGCGGCGGTGAACACATAGAAACCATTAAGTTCAAACCCTCTGGATCTAGCCCACTCAGTCGTTACAAGCTTCTTGGTGTTATCAAACCGAGGTGGGGTATTTGCAGTTGGATTGATCAGCACTGGCGAATTGATCGGCGCAAACCCTTGAGTCACGTTCTGAAACGTCAGCGATGTAGTGCCCAGCACAATCGCTCCGTCCGTGATCAGTTGCCAGATCGTATCGGCGAGCGTCGCCCCCTCCTCTACCGGGACAGTCAATCCCGAGGTTACCTTGACGCTCGCATCGGCATCTTTAGCACGAACCCATGCATCATTTGCGGCGACATAAATGCCGTTGTCTTTCGCCGAAACCTGTGATTTGACAAGGACCCGATCCCCGGCGACCACGGCGATACCGTCGATTGCTTGCGCACCACTTAAAACAATATTCGCCGTCGTCGCCACTCTCACAGACTGCTTTGCGTCGAGCTTCGCAAGCTCGTCAGCAACATAGCTCGCCACCCAGGCGCGAGTTGCTTTGACGACAGTGTCGTCAATAAGCAGCGTTACCAGCGCAGCATTGCTGGTCTCGAAAATCGACCGTATGTAGAACTCTTTCCCCGAGCCCGACGTCGCCAATACCGGCTTGAACGACTCCGGATATTTGACGATGGCGTACAGAATCCCGGTATCGGTCCAGAGTCCGGCTTCACGCACATACCAGCCGCCGACTTCGGGGGGGATCGTGACTTCGGCCAGCAACCAGCTCGGGTTTTTCTCATCTTGGAACAGCGCGTTCAGTGGCCCGCGCCACACTTCGCGTTTGAGTGTTGTGGCGGTCGCGGCCGGGTTGTAAACCGCGCCGCCGCCGTCACCGACCGAAATCTGCGACAGCTTGATCGGCAGGCCCGCAGCCTTGCAGGCAGTTTCGTAGGCGATCCCCGCATTCGTGAGCAGGGTGTAATAGTCGGCCATTTAGGACCCCTGAGGATAAATAGTGGATGTTTCGACGCTGTAGAGCCCGGCGGCCATAAAGACCTGACCCGAGGCTTCAAGCCCTTCGATCACAATCGGATAAACCGTGGTCAGCTCACCGCAAACGGTGGTTGCGCCGATGACGTGGTTGCCAAATGCGCTCAAGCCCACGGACACCGACAAGGTGTCGCGTTCGCTCTTTGCGTCCGCGAGACGTCGATCGAGACGAGCGTCGATTTCTTCGCTGTAGGGCCGCTCGGAAAAGGCCCTGACTGAAAAACTGTAGGGTTTGCCAAGCGGCGTCTGCTCGTACCATGCGCGAATCTCAGGCACTAATTGCAAGCCCTTGGCGGCGTTCTCCAGCGCCTTTCGCGTACCAGCCTGCCGAGCGGTTGACCATGCGAGCTCTACCGTTAAACGCTTTTCAGCCTCGGGAGCCTCAGAGCTCCACTCAGCGACGCCGCGATCCGCTGCGAGATACGGCAGGAACGCCAACGGCGTGTTGACCGGGTCCATAAGCTCGGGGAACGGCAGAGCGATGCGATCGAGCAATTTACCGAACCCAAGATCGAGCGCCTTTTCCAGTGGTGAGCTGTTCGCCGGCAACAGACTCGGGCGAGGCGTTTCATCACTCATAGCGTGATCACCTCAACTTCGACAGCCGTGCAATAAGGTGCCTGAGAGAACGTTGTCACGATCGGCGCCAAGGGCTCCAGAATCTCAAGCTGCACCGCACCGGCAGCGTGCAAGGTGTAATCGATCCAGCTCGGATCGACCCGCCCCTCCAGCCGGTGGCACGCATCGGCATACGCCTGCAACTGCTGCTCAGTGGCAACCTTGGTCAGCCCCGAGTCAGGCCCGGCGTTGATCTTCGCGACCACCCGGATCTTGTAGCGCTGGATGTCGGCGCCCTGCACCGTGACGAGATCCGTTTCGGGCCTCACGTCAGGACGCGCAAAGTGCCGGCGAACCCCGTCCAGCAGGTCCGCAGACGGCGTGCCGTCAGCCTCTCGCGAAAGCACGGTGACCATCACCTCGCCAGGCGCCGTACGGCGACCGTTGCCATCCTTGACCTGTGCCGCGTAGCCATCCGGATCAAAGCTGTAGGTAACCGTCACCACGCCCGGAGCCGTGGTTTCCACCTTCACCGCTGGCCGTTCGCCCAGGGTGAACACCTCGCGGCGATACTGCATCCGCGAACCCGCTGCTGGCGCATGAGGCGCCAGGTAGTAGCGCAGCCGGGCATCGTCGTCGTTTTCATAGGTGGGCTGGATCGGCGGGAATGCCGCCGGGTCTCCCGGGTCCAGCAACTGACGCTCGAGCCCCATGTCCGCGAGGCGGGCGTCGAGGTTACTGCCGGTCGCCCACCACGCAAGCATCTGCTTGATGCGGGCGTTGTATTTGCGCTCGTGGGTTTGCAGGCGCACACAAAAAGCCTCAAGAGCCAGGGTCAGCAGTTCGCTTTCGTTGTCGAGGCTGACTTTCAGCTTGACTGCATTTTCCGGTGAGCGGGCAGCAACGTAGTCGACGACAAACGCTTTGAACTCAGCGAGCAGCGCCTCGAACGCCTCGACCGTGACGATCGCAGGCTCGGCCAACTGATTTTGACCGGGTATCAGCATGCTCATGTCACGACCTCGAATGTCTGTTTACGGTTTTTCCAGGTGCCAGCGAAGCGCAACAGCAGCCCCGCACCTCGACGACTGGCGACAATGACCTCAGGCTCAAAATCACCAATGCCGTTCTCCTTGTTGTAAAACGCCTGTGCCGCATGGCTCTGCGCAAGGATCAACAAGTCGTCGCCGACGTTCTGCCCCAGCAGCTCAGCAATCAGCGATCCATACAGCGGGCGCTTTTGACGAGTGCCCAGCGGCGTGGTCAATACGCGGGTTGCGCGCTGCACAAACTGAAGCCAGTCGTCGACCGCGGCCCCGGTGTTTCTATCGACTCCAATCATGGGAAGTCCCTTATGCAGTACTGATGACTCGCCCCTGGTGATCCACCAAAGGGCCGAGGAAGTGAACACCAGAGGCATCGAGCAACACGCCGACCGCACCAAACTTCAGCTCGATTGCCTCAGGGGTCAGCGCCAGGCGGGCTGGGCCGACAGTCAACTCGACCGACTCACGCGAGCCCTTGAACGCCGTCTGTCCGTTGGTCCAGCTCAGAACATGGCTGGCATCGTCGTAGCTGCTTTCGGTGCCGTCCTTGTGTCGGCGGCGCGTCAGCGTGGCGACTGTCGAAACCGGGGGGAACCGGTTGCAGTTAAGGCCGAACAAGGCGACCGATTGCCCACCGCCATCTCCACCGCCATAGTTCAGCAGCAAACACTGCTCGCCCTCGGAAGGGATTCGCGACTCGCTCTGTTCGCCAGCACTCGGGTTGAAGAACCTGATCGCTGGCGTCAGCAGATCCCCATGACTGACCTTGCAAGTGTTGCTGGCGGCGTCGACCTCAACACACACGCCGATCCGGCAGAAGCTGTCGGCACGCCGGTGCAGGTCTTCGAACTCGGTCTCCATCTCGGCCAAACGCTCAATGATCGGGCCGAGCTGCATACGTAGAAGAGCGTCAAACATTGGCTACCCCTTGAGTGCTTGTGACTGAAGCTCTGTGTATTGATCCGGATCGTCGATGTTCGAGACCTCCCAGCCAAAGGCAAACTTCGGCGTGCCCGTTGGGTCATCGAGCAACGGCTGACCGAAATACAGCGTCTGGGTAAACGAAACCGTCCAGGCGTCGTACACCTGCTCACCGCTGGTGAACGTCGACGGTAGCGCCTCGATGCTCATCGGCAGGTCGCATTGCCCTCCCGATACCCCCCAACGGTTATCCGTGACGATATCCTTCAGCGCGCTGGCAAGGTTGCAGGCCTCAAGCCCTGAATGCCCACTCTTCCCGGCCACCACGCCTTGCAGCGAGATCGTCAGGACATGAGCTTTACGTCCATCGTTGGCGCGGGTGCCCGGGGCATCGCGTTCAATCGCGATCAGGACCCAGGCATCATCGACAACGCCATCGAAGTCCTGATATCCCCCAACCTTCAGGCCTGGATAAATCGGCCTAAGTGCCTCACCGATAGCGAGAATCAGCTCCGAGGGCTTATCGATAACTCTTGGAGACATAAGCGGAATCCTGTTCAAGTATCACTGTGTCAAATTTTGAGTTAAGGGAAGTTGCTGCCGATGACCCGCATCCTTGCAGGTCGGGGTCGTTGTCTACGCCCCCCGTCAGCCAGTCCATTGGACTTGTTCGGATGTGATCCTCTTTGCTGCCAATACCATTAGTGGTCCTGGCTGGAATCACGCGGCGACACTTCACTGATGCCAATCCGCTTGGCCGCCCAGCGCTCATACAAGCCGATGGCGACGTCGGCGCCAGCCATTGCGGTGAGGCAGCCGAAAGCACCGGCGGTCCAGATCGATACGCCGGCGGCATACAACAGCATGATGGTCGAGACCCCGCAGACCATGCAGGCTCCGGAGCGCAGCGCCAGGCGCCGCAATAGTGGCCAGCCGCGAGTGCCTTCCTTGTCGGCGCGCCACATTTCGCCGGACACCCCGCCGACCACCGCCAGGGCAATGACTAGCCAGATAGGCATGTCCAGCAACGCTTGCTGCTCGTTTGTCATGTCACGCCTCCTGCGTTGATAAATAGGTGATGGGTTTGTGTGTTGTTCAAACGTTGTCTCTTGATGTGCCTGACGGTAGGTAGGCATTCCAAAAAGCCCGACGCTTGCCAGGCTTTTCAGTAATGCAGTCCTTCCGATCTTTCGGCGCTACTGGCGCGGTACGGATCCATTCAAATTGTTCCTCCGACCGCGACCCTGTCCGCCGGATAACTGCTTACGGTGCTTTACGCTGCACACCCGGGTCAGTTGCCAACCCTCTGAACCGTTGAGGCCGGTTCATCGCTGCCTTTGCTGTGGAACTAAAGAGCTTCGTTACGAGCCGTTGTTGAGCGGCTTGAGACAAAGAATATGCATGGATGCATATACAGTCAATGCATTGGTGCAAATATTTATGCGTTTAAAATGCATAAACGCATGAAAGCCCCGCAAACAAAGGGTGGGATGGTTTTCGTCAGGCGAAAAAAAACCCGCTCGATGGCGGGTTTTGTCTGACAGCTAAGGATTAGCGGGCGTACATGCCCCACCAGAAGACGTGACCGAGGATGACGATCTGCTCTTCCTGGATCTCCTGGAAGCTGTAGTCCTCATCCGGATGTTCATCGCGATTGAAGCTACGCAGACGAATACCGGTAGGCAGACGATAGAGCTGCTTCACCCGCAGTTGGCCGTTATGGTTGATGGCATACAGATCACCATCAACGATGTCGCCAATTCCGGACTTGCCGGCGTTGACCCCAACCGTGGCGCCATCACGCAGCACCGGCAACATGCTGTTGCCGCGCACTGTCACGCATTTGGCCTGGTCGAACTGCACACCGTTATGCCGCAAGCTGCGCTTGCCGAAGCGCAAGCTGGAACGCTCGCTTTCTTCGATGACGAATCTTCCTGATCCAGCAGCCAATTCAACCTCGCGAAGAAAGGGGACCGAGACCTCGTCGTCATCGACGGGGGTATCGTCATCCCACAGGCTTATGTCCTTGAGTTCCGAATGCGACTCTTCGCGTGCAAACGCGGTGGCCGGCGCAACGTCGGCGCGGCCACGCAACTGGTCAGTGCTCACACGGAAGTACTCGGCGATCTTCGAGATGTGTTTATCCGAAGGATCGACGATCTTCCCGCTGAGAATCCGCGAGAGGGTGGATTGAGGCACGCCGGTCCGACGGTGAAGCTCCGTAGGGGAGATCCCGTGCTGATCGAGCAGCGCTCTTAAGACGGTAGAAACATTGCGTTTTTGCATAACGCGCATAGTGCTTGTTCTTTTCGAAGATGACAAATGCTGATTTGCATAAACAGTGCATATTTCGTAGAGATGTGCCGCGAACCTTTCATCCCTGCGTAGGTCGGACTGCCCATGGTAACCTTGCGCCCATCGCGGAAAAACCGGGCCAATGCCCCATTTTTGCCCCACCCCTTTCAACGAATTCGCCTGATTACCTGATGAATAAAGCACTCTCCGATCTGTCTTCCCACACCCCGATGATGCAGCAGTACTGGCGCCTGAAGAACCAGCACCCTGACCAGTTGATGTTCTACCGCATGGGTGACTTCTACGAGATCTTCTATGAAGACGCGAAGAAGGCCGCCAAGTTGCTGGACATCACCCTGACCGCCCGTGGGCAGTCGGCCGGGCAGGCGATTCCGATGTGTGGGATTCCTTACCACGCTGCGGAAGGTTACCTGGCGAAACTGGTCAAGCTTGGTGAGTCGGTGGTGATCTGTGAGCAGGTCGGCGACCCGGCGACCAGCAAAGGCCCGGTGGATCGTCAGGTTGTACGGATCATCACCCCTGGCACTGTCAGCGATGAAGCGCTGCTGGATGAGCGCCGCGACAACCTGATCGCCGCCGTGCTGGGTGACGAGCGCCTGTTCGGTCTGGCCGTGCTGGATATCACCAGCGGCAACTTCAGCGTGCTGGAGATCAAAGGCTGGGAAAACCTGCTGGCCGAGCTGGAACGGGTCAATCCGGTCGAGCTGATGATTCCGGATGACTGGCCAAAGGACCTGCCGGCAGAGAAGCGCCGTGGCGTTCGTCGTCGCGCACCGTGGGATTTCGAGCGTGATTCGGCGCTGAAAAGTCTTTGCCAGCAATTTTCCACCCAAGACCTCAAAGGTTTTGGGTGCGAGAACCTGACCCTGGCCATCGGTGCTGCCGGCTGCCTGTTGAGCTACGCCAAGGAAACCCAGCGCACCGCCCTGCCGCATTTGCGCAGCCTGCGTCATGAGCGTCTGGACGACACCGTGGTGCTGGACGGCGCGAGCCGTCGCAACCTGGAGCTGGACACCAACCTCGCCGGTGGCCGCGAAAACACTCTGCAATCGGTGGTCGACCGTTGCCAGACCGCCATGGGCAGCCGTTTGCTGACCCGTTGGCTGAATCGCCCGCTGCGCGACTTGAGCGTGCTGCTGGCACGCCAGACCTCGATCACCTGCCTGCTCGACGGTTACCGCTTCGAGAAACTGCAACCGCAGCTGAAAGAAATCGGTGACATCGAGCGGATTCTGGCGCGTATCGGCCTGCGTAACGCCCGTCCTCGTGACCTGGCTCGCCTGCGCGATGCGCTCGGTGCCCTGCCCGCGCTGCAAGTGGCGATGACCGAACTTGAAGCTCCGCACCTCAATCAACTAGCAACGACCACCAGCACCTATCCGGAACTTGCGGCACTGCTGGAAAAAGCCATCATCGACAACCCGCCTGCGGTGATCCGTGACGGCGGCGTGCTGAAAACCGGTTACGACGCCGAGCTCGACGAGCTGCAATCACTGAGCGAAAACGCCGGACAATTCCTGATTGACCTAGAAGCGCGCGAGAAGGCTCGTACCGGCCTGGCCAACCTGAAAGTCGGCTACAACCGGATTCACGGTTACTTCATCGAGCTGCCAAGCAAACAGGCTGAACAGGCGCCGGCTGATTACATCCGCCGCCAGACCCTCAAAGGTGCCGAGCGCTTCATCACGCCAGAACTCAAAGCCTTCGAAGACAAGGCGCTGTCAGCCAAAAGCCGTGCGCTGGCCCGCGAGAAGATGCTTTACGAAGCCCTGCTCGAAGACCTGATCAGCCAACTGCCACCGCTGCAGGACACTGCTGCGGCACTGGCCGAGCTGGACGTCTTGAGCAACCTGGCCGAGCGCGCACTGAACCTGGACCTGAACTGCCCACGGTTCGTCAGCGAGCCATGCATGCGCATCAGCCAGGGTCGTCACCCGGTGGTCGAACAAGTATTGACCACGCCGTTCGTGGCCAATGACTTGAGCCTGGATGACAGCACACGGATGCTGGTGATTACCGGTCCGAACATGGGCGGTAAGTCCACTTACATGCGGCAAACTGCGCTGATCGTGCTACTGGCGCATATCGGTAGCTTCGTGCCGGCAGCCAGTTGCGAATTGTCACTGGTGGACCGGATCTTCACCCGGATCGGTTCCAGCGATGACCTGGCTGGTGGTCGTTCGACCTTCATGGTCGAGATGAGCGAAACCGCGAACATTCTGCACAACGCCACCGAACGCAGCCTGGTGCTGATGGACGAAGTCGGTCGCGGCACCAGCACCTTCGACGGCCTGTCGCTGGCCTGGGCAGCAGCCGAGCGTTTGGCTCAGCTGCGCGCCTACACACTGTTCGCCACCCACTACTTCGAACTGACGGTACTGCCGGAAAACCAGCCGCTGGTGGCCAACGTCCACCTCAATGCCACCGAGCACAACGAACGCATCGTGTTCCTCCATCACGTACTGCCTGGACCTGCCAGTCAGAGCTACGGGTTGGCGGTTGCACAGTTGGCCGGCGTACCAACCGAGGTCATCGTGCGGGCTCGCGAGCACTTGAGCCGCCTGGAAACCACCAGCCTGCCGCATGAAGTGCCAGCGCCTGCCAAAGGCAAACCGGCAGCACCGCAACAGAGCGATATGTTCGCCAGCCTGCCGCATCCCGTATTGGATGAACTGGCCAAGCTCGATCTGGATGAGATGACCCCGCGTAGGGCACTGGAAATGCTCTATACATTAAAGACACGGATCTAACGCACTTGCCTGCAAGCTGTTAGAATCTCGCGCGGTTTGGGATGCTGCAGGCTTAGCCTGCTTGCAGACTATCGCTCCCAAACCTGGCGACCCCTCCGTGAAGGGGCGCAGCAAGCCGCCGCCTGAGGAGAGAATTAGAAATGACCTTCGTCGTCACCGACAACTGCATCAAGTGCAAGTACACCGACTGCGTAGAAGTGTGTCCGGTGGACTGCTTTTACGAAGGCCCGAACTTCCTGGTGATTCACCCGGATGAGTGCATCGACTGCGCCCTGTGCGAGCCGGAATGCCCTGCTGTGGCCATCTTCTCCGAGGACGAAGTCCCGGATGAGATGAAAGAATTTATTCAGCTGAACGTTGATCTGGCCGAAATCTGGCCCAACATCACTGAGAAGAAAGATCCGCTGCCAGATGCAGCGGAGTTTGATGGCGTTAAGGGCAAGATCAAAGACCTCGCTCGCTGATCATCGCTGAGCTCTCGAAAAGGCCCCTTGCGGGCCTTTTTTGTTTTTATCAAAGATCAAAAGATCAAAAGATCGCAGCCTTCGGCAGCTCCTACGGATGTATACAAAACCATGTAGGAGCTGCCGAAGGCTGCGATCCTTTGACTTTTCTGCGGGCAAAAAAAGGGGCGGTATGACCCGCCCACATTTTTTCCCTATTCCCTGTGTTCCTTTTCATCGTCCTGATGAATCACGTCCCTGCGATGTTCCTTGACCATCATCCTTGATGGCTGTGTCTATCCGTCGACACAGGGCTGATACTAAAGACTTCCCCGACAAGAGCAATCACCTGCCACGGGTAAACCTGGACGAAACGATGTGTTTAATTATAAAAAATATCATTGATAATCAATAACTTAATAAATATAGCCGACTGAAATAGACGACCACTACTCGATAAAAAACCCGAACACTTACGAAAGAGTAAGCCATGGCTTACGCTAACCTGCGAAAGAGTCCAAGTAGCGCTTATAAAGCTTAAACAGCGCATTAACAGGCAAATAACAAAAAGCCCCGAAACAGACGGGGCTTATTGTCATCGGGTGAACGCGTTCCTGCTACTGGAACAGCGACTCGCTCGAAAGGCCATTCTTCTCAAGGATTTCACGCAGGCGTTTCAGACCTTCAACCTGAATCTGTCTGACCCGTTCACGGGTCAGGCCAATCTCCAGGCCCACGTCTTCCAGCGTACTGCTCTCGTGGCCGCGCAGGCCGAAGCGGCGGATCACCACCTCGCGCTGTTTGTCCGTCAGCTCCGAGAGCCACTGATCGATGCTCTGCGACAGGTCATCGTCCTGAAGCAGCTCACAAGGATCGGTAGGGCGGTCATCGGTGAGGGTGTCCAGCAGGGTTTTATCCGAATCCGGACCCAGCGAGACGTCGACCGAAGAAACCCGCTCGTTCAGGCCCAGCATGCGCTTGACCTCTCCCACCGGTTTTTCCAGCAGGTTGGCGATTTCTTCGGGTGAGGGTTCATGATCGAGCTTTTGCGTCAGCTCCCGTGCTGCCCGAAGGTAGACGTTGAGCTCTTTGACCACATGAATCGGCAACCGGATGGTCCGGGTCTGATTCATGATTGCACGCTCGATGGTCTGGCGGATCCACCAGGTAGCGTAGGTCGAAAAGCGGAAGCCGCGCTCTGGATCAAACTTTTCCACTGCCCGGATCAGCCCGAGGTTGCCCTCTTCGATCAGGTCAAGCAGTGACAGCCCACGATTGACATAGCGCCGGGCGATTTTCACCACCAGTCGCAGGTTACTTTCAATCATGCGCTTGCGCCCAGCCGGATCACCACTTTGCGACAGGCGCGCAAAATGAACTTCTTCTTCCGGTGACAACAAGGGGGAAAAGCCGATTTCATTGAGGTACAGCTGAGTTGCATCGAGTGCTCGGGTGTAGTCGATGTACTTGTGCTGCTTAAGTGTTGCGGAGTGTTTGGATCTGGCGCGAACTGAAGGCGTAGCTGACCCCTCATTCGACATCTCATCCGATGCGACGCCGGCCTCCATCAGGAGAACCTCATCGTCGATGTCAAACTCCGGCACTTCTTTACTGAGAGCCATTGTTATAGTCCTTTGGTGAGTTCGACCTCAAGCTCAAGCGGCGCCTTTATCCTTGGCAACGCTGGAGCCTGTTCCCTCTACGTGACGGAACAGGCTGGAAACAAATCAACGACGAGGCAGGAATTGCAGCGGATCTACAGGTTTACCTTGTCGGCGAATCTCAAAATGCAGTTTCACCCGGTCTGTACCCGTTGACCCCATTTCGGCAATTGTCTGTCCGACTTTGACCTGCTGCCCCTCCCGAACCAACAGCCTTCGGTTGTGACCGTAGGCACTGACGTAGGTATCGCTGTGTTTGATGATGACCAATTCGCCGTAGCCCCGCAAGCCACTCCCGGCGTAAACCACCGTCCCATCAGACGCAGCTAAAACAGGCTGTCCCAAATCCCCGGCGATATCAATTCCTTTATTCAAACTACCGTTTGAAGAGAATTTTCCAATCAAAATGCCATTGGATGGCCATCCCCAGCCTGTCGGCGCGGGCCCTGCAGGAGGCAGTGGCGCAGGGGCTGGCTTGTTTGCGACGGACGGTGCGGCCGTCTCCTTGGCGGGGCTCGCACCCGATGCCGGACGCCGGGTTACGGTAAATTTACTCGAAGAAGAAGCGGTTGTTCCGGACTGGGTCACCACCTCTGTCGGCGTTGAACCGGAACGCCCATCGAAGCGAATCGTCTGACCAGGATGGATAGTGTAAGGCGTAGGAATATTGTTGCGCGCCGCCAGGGCCTTGTAATCCCAGCCGTAGCGAAAGGCGATCGAAAACAGAGTATCGCCGCGACGGACCACGTATTGGCCGGTAGTTACTGCGGGCTTCTGGGCCGCCGCGTTATTACGATCGACCACTCGCACATCGCTCGAACGCGTGCTGGAGCAACCGACCAACAAGGAACTCAAGACAAGGCCAGTCACCAGGCGCTGAAAGCTTGTTGTACCGATACGCTGCGCAATGACTGTGAGACTCACCCGCCGCTCCCTTTGTGGTGGCTGAAAATAAAAATCGCCTTGTTCAGGCATGAAATGTCGCAAGTATAACTGGCCGTTCGGGCTTTACCGTCGGCAAAGCGAAATCGATACACGCACACGTTTGCTGACCGCTGTTCAATTGCGTTTAACTGAGTAATGCCGCTGTAAGACCAAGGCAATCGAACAGAATTCAGCGTCTTTGAATAAATGCTTAAGCCAGTGGCCCATGGAGCAATGGTACGAAGCGTACCCCCCCCAAAACACGCCTGGAAAAGCCCTGCTCTTCACGGATGATCAACATCAATTGCTGAACCTCCCCTGAACCAACCGGAATCACCAGACGCCCACCCGGCGCCAACTGATCGAGTAACGCCTGAGGCACATCGGTTGCCGCCGCAGTGACGATAATGCCGTTGTACGGCGCCAGTGCCGGCCAGCCTTCCCAACCATCGCCCCAGCGAAACACCACATTGCGCAGGTTCAACTCGGCCAGGCGTTCTTTGGCCCGATCCTGCAAGACCTTGATGCGCTCGACGGAAAACACCCGCTCGACCAATTGCGACAACACCGCCGTCTGATAACCAGACCCAGTGCCGATCTCCAGCACTTTATCCAGAGGACCGGCCTCCAGCAGCAGCTCGCTCATGCGAGCCACCATATAAGGCTGGGAAATGGTCTGGTTATGGCCGATCGGTAATGCCGTGTCTTCGTAGGCACGGTGCGCCAGAGCCTCATCGACAAACAGATGACGCGGCGTACGACGGATCACCTCCAGCACCTGGGCGTTGGACAGACCTTCCTCGTACAGACGCTGGATCAGCCGTTCGCGCGTGCGCTGGGAGGTCATCCCGATACCACGACGCAGAATATCGTCTTGCTCACGAGCCATCAGCGCAGCCCCTCCAGCCAGTCATCAAGACTTCCAAAGGCATCATTGAAGGTGCGATCGAGTTGCAGTGGGGTGATCGAGACATAGCCCTGCATCACCGCATGGAAATCCGTACCCGGTCCGCCATCTTCCGCGTCGCCGGCCGCGGCAATCCAGTAACCGGACTTGCCACGCGGATCAACCACTTTCATCGGCGCCGCTGCACGGGCACGGTGGCCCAGGCGGGTCAGTTGAATGCCTCGAATGTGATCCAGAGGCAGATTGGGAATGTTCACGTTCAGCACCGTGCGCGGTGGCAAATCAAGCTCGACATGAGCTTCTACTAGTTTGCGCGCAAAGTAGGCCGCCGTCGGCAAGTTTTCCACTTGCCGCGATACCAGCGAAAAGGCAAAGGATGGCAGCGCGAGGAAACGCCCTTCGAGCGCCGCCGCGACCGTGCCGGAATACAGCACATCGTCGCCCAGGTTGGCCCCCAGGTTGATCCCCGAAACCACCATATCCGGCTCGCGCTCCAGCAAACCATTGAGGCCCAGGTGCACGCAATCGGTCGGCGTGCCATTGAGGCTGATAAAGCCATTGGCCAATGTTTGCGGGTGCAACGGACGGTCGAGCGTCAGCGAACTGCTGGCGCCGCTTTTGTCCTGGTCAGGGGCGATAACCACGCACTCGGTGTAATCCGCCAGCGCAGCATGAAGCGCGGCAAGACCGGGTGCTGTTACCCCATCGTCGTTAGAAATCAGAATACGCATGGGCTGTCCGTCTGCCCCACCGGCACCAGATCGACGAGCTCACGCACCAATACGGTGGCAAAGCATCCGGCCGGAAGGACGAATTCCAGTTGCAGAATGTCAGGCTCGGGATAATGCCACGTCAACCCGCCAATGGGCAGCCGCAGGATGCGACGTTCATGGTTCATTCCAGCGTTTATCAACCAATCGCGCAGATCCGCTTCGCGTGCCGCGATCTGTTGCTCAAGTTCATGAGTCGCACCGGTAGCGGGTGATTCACCCTCGCCCCACTGCGGCCCGGTCGGGTGCAGGTCGAGGATGGCCAGACGCGGGTCGCTGCACTCGGCTTCCCCCGCCGGGAAGAAGCTGCGGCTATCGGTGAAAGCCAGCAAGTCGCCGACCTGAGCGCGCTGCCAACTGCCATCGGCGACTCGCGCCGCCAACACCTGATTGAACAAAAAGCTGCGCGCGGTGGAGAGCAGTCGTGAACGCACGTTGCGTTGTTCCGGCAAAGCTTTGCGTGCCGCCCAGTCACGGGCATCCACCACGTTACCGCCATTATGGCCGAAACGCTGGGCGCCGAAATAGTTGGGAATGCCTTGCTTGGCGATCAGTTGCAGACGCGCGTCAATCGCGTCCTTGTCGCCGGTGAACTGAGTCAAGCGCAAGGTAAAGCCGTTGGCCGAATGCGCACCGCGCTGCAGCTTGCGTTTATGCCGTGCAGTCTTGAGGATTCTCAGCGTGTCGTTTTCCGCCGCGGACAAATCAGGGTCGGCCTTGCCGGGCAATTGCACGCTGAACCACTGGCGGGTCAGAGCCTGGCGATCTTTCAAACCGGCATAACTGACGGTGCGCAACGGCACGCCGGCAGCCTTGGCAATCCGCCGGGCCGCCTCTTCAGTGTTCAGACCGCGTTTTTCCACCCAGATCCACAGGTGTTCGCCTTCGCCGGTCAGCGGAATGTCGAGGACTTCATCGACCTGAAAATCTTCCGCGATGGCTTTCAGTACCGCGGTACCGAGGGCTTCACCGTAGGCACGCGGGCCGAGCAATTGCAGTTCATTCATGCGCGCAGCAACAAGGCAACGGAGTGCACGGCAATGCCTTCTTCGCGACCGACAAAGCCGAGCTTTTCGGTGGTGGTAGCTTTCACGTTCACTTGATCCAACTCAACTTGAAGATCCGCGGCAATCAGCGCGCGCATCGATTCGATATGCGGGGCCATTTTCGGCGCCTGGGCAACGATGGTGTTATCGACATTGCCGACCTTCCAGCCCTTGGCGTGGATCAGTGCGACAACGTGACGCAACAGTACGCGGCTGTCAGCACCTTTGAATTGCGGGTCGGTGTCTGGAAAGTGTTTACCGATATCACCCAGCGCCGCTGCGCCGAGCAAGGCATCGCTCAACGAATGCAGCAAGACGTCGCCGTCGGAATGGGCGAGCAGTCCGAAGCCGTGTGCAATTCGCACGCCGCCCAGAGTGATGAAATCGCCTTCAGCGAAACGGTGCACATCATAGCCGTGGCCAATACGCATAAAAAAACGCCCCGATTTAGTCAGGGCGTGATTCTACCTGCTTTGGCGGACATTAGGCGCCTAGAGCGTGTGCGTGATGTCGCAAGTGATCATCAATGAAGCTGGCGATGAAGAAATAGCTGTGGTCGTAACCGGGTTGCAGACGCAAGGTCAGCGGATGGCCGGAAAGTTTTGCAGCTTGTTGCAGGGCTTCGGGCTTGAGCTGAGTGACCAGGAAGTCATCCCGATCACCTTGATCCACCAGCAACGGAAGTTTTTCACTGGCCTCGGCGATCAGCACGCTGGCATCCCATTCGCGCCATTTCGAACGTTCTTCGCCCAGGTAGCGCGAAAACGCCTTCTGGCCCCACGGGCAATCCATTAGATTGTTGATGGGAGCGAAAGCCGAAACCGACTGATACCGCCCAGGGTTGCGCAAAGCACAGACCAGCGCGCCGTGACCACCCATGGAGTGGCCGCTGACGCCGCGTTTGTCCGACGCCGGAAAATGCGCTTCGACCAGCGCGGGCAATTCCTGCACCACGTAGTCGTGCATCCGATAGTGCTTGGTCCAAGGCTCCTGTGTGGCATTCAGATAGAACCCGGCACCCAGACCGAAATCCCATGCGCCGTCTGGATCACCCGGCACATCAGCGCCGCGCGGACTGGTGTCCGGCGCGACAATGATCAACCCAAGCTCGGCCGCCATGCGCATGGCGCCAGCCTTGTGCATGAAGTTCTCGTCGGTGCAGGTCAGTCCCGACAACCAGTACAACACTGGCAGCTTGCCGCCCTGCTCCGCCTGCGGCGGCAGGTACACGGCAAACACCATGTCGCAGCCCAGCACTTCGGAATGATGTTTGTAGCGTTTATGCCAGCCACCGAAGCTCTTCTGGCATGAGAGGTTTTCCAGACTCATGGCCGACCTCAGAAATGGATGACGGAGCGAATGCTTTTGCCTTCATGCATCAGGTCAAATGCCTTGTTGATGTCTTCCAGGCCCATGGTGTGGGTGATGAAAGTGTCCAACGGGATTTCGCCGGTCCGGGCCATTTCCACGTAGCTTGGCAACTCAGTGCGACCGCGCACGCCGCCGAACGCCGAACCACGCCAGACGCGGCCGGTCACCAGTTGGAACGGACGGGTGGAAATCTCTTGGCCAGCACCGGCAACACCGATGATCACCGACTCACCCCAACCTTTGTGGCAGCACTCCAGCGCCGCACGCATCAGCTGTACATTGCCGATGCACTCGAAGGAAAAGTCGACGCCGCCGTCGGTCATGTCGACGATCACGTCCTGGATCGGACGGTCGAAATCTTTCGGGTTCACACAATCGGTGGCGCCCAACTGCCTGGCGATTTCGAACTTGGCCGGATTGATATCGATGGCGATGATTCGCCCGGCTTTGGCTTTGACCGCGCCGATGATGGCTGACAGGCCAATGCCACCCAGACCGAAGATGGCCACGGTGTCGCCCGGCTTGACCTTGGCGGTGTTGATGACCGCGCCGATACCGGTGGTGACACCACAGCCCAGCAGGCAGACTTTTTCCAGTGGCGCGTCTTTAGGGATCTTCGCGACGGAGATTTCCGGCAAGACGGTGTATTCGGAGAAGGTCGACGTGCCCATGTAGTGGAAAATCGGCTGACCTTTGTAGGAGAAACGCGTGGTGCCGTCTGGCATCAGGCCTTTGCCCTGGGTCGCACGGATGGCCTGGCAGAGATTGGTCTTGCCCGACTTGCATAATTTGCACTGCCCGCATTCCGGGGTGTACAGCGGAATCACATGATCGCCGACCGCTACCGAGGTCACGCCTTCGCCGATGGCTTCGACAATCGCGCCGCCTTCGTGGCCGAGGATCGACGGGAAGATGCCTTCCGGGTCAGCGCCCGACAGAGTGTAGGCGTCAGTATGGCAAACGCCGGATGCGACCACTCGCAACAGGACTTCACCCGCCTTGGGCATGGCGACATCGACTTCAACGATCTCAAGGGGTTTCTTGGCCTCGAAGGCAACGGCGGCGCGCGACTTGATCATCCTGACTCTCCAGCGAATAAAAACGAGACCGGGAGTGTAAAACACCGCCAGACGATTAATAATCCAGCCAAAAGCAAAACATTATTGCCGCACAGGGATAATCTTCATGTCCGAGAACCGCTGGGAAGGCATCGATGAGTTCGTCGCCGTCGCCGAATGCAACCAATTCACGGCTGCCGCCGAACGCCTTGGGGTTTCGTCTTCGCACATCAGTCGACAAATCGTACGTCTTGAAGAGCGCCTGCAAACCCGTCTGCTTTACCGCAGTACCCGTCGGGTGACACTGACCGAAGCCGGGCAAACCTTCCTGCAGCACTGCCAGCGCCTGCAGGACGGACGTGAAGAGGCGTTGCGCGCAGTCGGCGACCTGACCAGCGAACCCAAAGGCATGCTGCGCATGACCTGTGCAGTGGCGTACGGCGAACGCTTCATCGTGCCGCTGGTGACGAGCTTCATGGGGCTTTATCCACAATTGCGCGTCGATATCGAGTTGAGCAACCGCCCGCTCGATCTGGTGCACGAAGGCCTGGACCTGGCGATCCGGCTCGGCCGCTTGCAAGACTCACGGCTGGTGGCTACGCGCTTGGCGCCACGGCGCATGTACTTGTGCGCTTCGCCGTCCTATCTGGAGCGTTATGGCCGACCGCACAGCTTGTCCGAGCTGAGTCGACACAACTGCCTGATCGGCAGTTCGGACATCTGGCAACTGGAGCAGGACGGCAGAGAATTTTCCCAGCGAGTACAAGGCAATTGGCGCTGTAACAGTGGGCAAGCGGTGCTGGACGCGGCGCTACAGGGCGTAGGTTTGTGTCAGCTGCCAGACTATTACGTGCTGGAGCACCTGAACAACGGCACGCTGGTGTCGTTGCTGGATGCTCATCAACCACCGAACACCGCCGTCTGGGCGCTGTATCCGCAGCAACGGCACCTGTCGCCGAAGGTGCGCAAATTGGTGGACTATCTGAAGGAAGGGTTGGCAAAAAGGCCGGAATACCAACTCTGATCAAAAGATCAAAAGATCAAAAGATCAAAAGATCGCAGCCTGCGGCAGCTCCTACAGAAATCGAAATCGCCTTCACCACTCAACAGGCCGGGCGTTAGCTCGCCTGCCGCTGTTGATCTTGATCCACCCGCCCCTTCGGGAGGCCGAGTGGAGGTGTTCATCAGGGGGTTGGCGCGCAGCGCCGTACGGCGCAGCCGGACACATCGAGAGGAGGTCGTCGCGCAGCAGACCGTAGGCGATGCCCCCTGATGAATGCCGGAGCGAGGGAACGCCGAGCCTAAGCGAGGTGCCGTACGCTCGGGGCGAGCGTTTTTTTGCTTACTTTTTTTAGGCGCTTGTAAAAAAAGTGAGGCGCCGTAAGGGCGAAACCCTAAGTGGCCGTTACCGCAGAAATGGATATGTACATCTGCAAAAGATTGGTCGGCTGTCAGGCCGCCATCGCGAGCAGGCTCGCTCCCACAGTGGATTGGTATACATTTGCATGAGATTGGTCGGCTGTCAGGCCGCCTTCGCGAGCAAGCCCGCTCCCACAGTTAGAGGTATCAGCGGCGATTAGCCCAACGCAGGCGTAACCACTCAAGATCTTCAGGCCGAGTAACCTTGAGGTTATCCGCACGACCTTCGATCAAGCGTGGCGCCTGACCCGCCCACTCCATCGCAGAGGCCTCATCGGTAACAGTCACATCAGCCACCAGACTGTCCGCCAACGCCCGATGCAAGGCACCAAGACGAAACATCTGTGGCGTGTACGCCTGCCAGATCAAACTGCGGTCAACGGTTTCAAGCACCCGACCATGCTTGTCCACACGCTTGAGAGTGTCACGCGCAGGCACCGCGAGTAACCCGCCGACAGGATCGTCAGCCAGCTCCGACAGCAACTTGTCCAGATCATCGCGAGCCAGGTTCGGTCGCGCGGCGTCATGGACCAACACCCAGTCGTCATCGGCAGCGCCTTGAGCGTGCAAATGCAACAACGCGTTCAGCACCGAACCCGAGCGCTCTTCGCCACCGTCCACCCGCTGAATACGCGGATCGGTAGCACAAGCCAGGGTCGGCCAATAAGGGTCATCAACCGCAAGACTGACCACCAGACCTTTCAAGGCAGGATGATCAAGGAAACAGCCGAGGCTGTGTTCGAGAATAGTGCGCCCGCCCAATTGCAGATATTGCTTGGGACGGTCCGCGGCCATACGGGCACCGACGCCCGCGGCAGGAATCACGGCCCAGAAGGCCGGTAACGTGTGCATCATTGAGCCAACTGGTAAAGGGTTTCACCGTCCTTGACCATGCCCAACTCATGGCGAGCCCGCTCTTCAACGGTCTCCATGCCTTTCTTCAATTCACTGACTTCGGCGTCCATGACCCGATTACGCTCCAGCAACGCCTCGTTCTCAGCGTGCTGATCGGCAATCTGCTGAGTCAGCTCGGCCACTTGCGCCAGACTGCCATTACCCACCCACAGGCGGTATTGCAGGCCAGCCAGCAGCAAGAGCAAGACAAGAAACAACCAGTAAGGACTGCGCATCGAATATCAGGTATCCAGTGAAAAAAGACAGCCATGCCAACTTTGAAGCTTCTGAATAGCACGAAGCCTGGAAGAACCAGGCTCGTACTTATAAGGCATCAGATTAGTGGCAAAAACGTCGCTGTAGCGATTTTTCCGACACGATCCGGTGTCTTTTTTACCATTTACCGATCAGCCGCGGAACTCGCTGCGACCGTTGTACTTGGCTTTACCGCCCAATTGCTCTTCGATACGCAGCAGTTGGTTGTACTTGGAAACGCGGTCGGAACGGCACAGCGAACCGGTTTTGATCTGGCCAGCCGAAGTGCCCACGGCCAGGTCGGCAATGGTCGAATCTTCGGTTTCGCCGGAGCGGTGCGAGATCACGGCAGTGTAACCAGCGGCCTTGGCCATCTGGATAGCTTCCAGGGTTTCGGTCAGGGTGCCGATCTGGTTGAACTTGATCAGGATCGAGTTGGCGATCTTCTTGTCGATGCCTTCTTTCAGGATCTTGGTGTTGGTCACGAACAGGTCGTCGCCCACCAGCTGGGTTTTTTCGCCGATCTTGTCGGTGAGGATTTTCCAGCCAGCCCAGTCGGACTCGTCCAGGCCATCTTCAATGGAGATGATTGGGTAACGTTCGGTCAGACCTTTGAGGTAGTCGGCAAAACCTTCGGCGGTGAACACCTGGCCTTCACCGGACAGGTTGTACTTGCCATCTTCGTAGAATTCGCTGGCCGCGCAGTCCAGAGCCAGGGTCACGTCGGTGCCCAGTTTGTAGCCAGCATTGGCCACGGCTTCGGAGATCACTTTCAGTGCATCTTCGTTGGATGCCAGGTTCGGTGCGAAACCACCTTCGTCACCCACCGCAGTGCTCAGGCCACGAGCCTTCAGCACAGCTTTGAGGTGATGGAAAATCTCGGTGCCCATGCGCAGACCTTCCGAGAAAGTCTTGGCGCCAACCGGCTGAACCATGAACTCCTGGATGTCGACGTTGTTATCGGCGTGCTCGCCACCGTTGATGATGTTCATCATCGGAACCGGCATCGAGTAAACACCCGGAGTACCGTTCAGGTTGGCGATGTGTGCGTACAGCGGCAGGTCCTGGTCGTGGGCAGCAGCTTTGGCAGCAGCCAGCGACACGGCGAGGATTGCGTTGGCACCCAGGCTGCCTTTGTTCTCGGTACCGTCCAGCTCGATCATGATGCGGTCGAGGGCTTTCTGGTCAACCGGGTCTTTACCCAGCAGCGCGGTGCGAATCGGGCCATTGATGTTGGCCACAGCTTTCAGTACACCCTTGCCCAGGTAACGGCTCTTGTCGCCATCACGCAGCTCGAGCGCTTCGCGCGAACCGGTGGAAGCACCGGACGGCGCGCAGGCGCTGCCGATGATGCCGTTATCGAGAAGCACGTCCGCTTCGACGGTGGGATTGCCACGGGAGTCGAGAACTTCACGACCTTTGATGTCGACGATTTTTGCCATTGTTGTAAACACTCCAAAGTTGACGAAAACGACGCAGCTGTAGGAAATCTTTTACCGTCGGCAAGTGATAAGCAGCGGGCAGACTTGCGGACGATAAGGCTCAGGCCCAAGGGCCCGAGCGTTAAATCGTGCGGTACTTTACCGGAGAATTGAGGATTACGCGGTTTCTACCGTCGGAAAACTCTTCACCAGTTCGTCCAGAGCCTTGAGCTGAGCCAGGAATGGTTCCAGCTTGTCCAGACGCAAGGCGCAAGGGCCATCGCATTTGGCGTTGTCCGGGTCCGGATGGGCTTCCAGGAACAGACCGGCCAGCGACTGGCTCATGCCTGCCTTGGCCAGATCAGTGACCTGGGCGCGGCGTCCGCCGGCAGAATCCGAGCGACCACCAGGCATTTGCAGCGCGTGGGTCACGTCGAAGAACACCGGGTATTCGAACTGTTTCATGATGCCAAAGCCGAGCATGTCCACCACCAGGTTGTTGTAGCCGAAGCTCGAACCACGCTCGCAGAGGATCAACTGATCGTTACCGGCCTCTTCGCATTTGCTCAGGATGTGTTTCATTTCCTGAGGAGCGAGAAACTGGGCTTTCTTGATGTTGATCACCGCGCCGGTCTTGGCCATCGCGACGACCAGATCGGTCTGGCGCGACAGGAAGGCCGGCAACTGGATGATGTCGCAGACTTCAGCGACCACCGCAGCCTGCTCAGGCTCATGGACATCGGTGATGATCGGCACGCCAAAGGCTTGCTTGATGTCCTGAAAAATCCGCATGCCTTCCTCGAGGCCGGGGCCGCGATAGGAAGTTACCGACGAGCGGTTGGCCTTGTCGAAGCTGGCCTTGAACACGTAAGGGATACCGAGTTTCTCGGTGACCTTTACGTACTCTTCACAGACCTGCATCGCCATGTCACGGCTTTCCAGCACGTTCATGCCACCGAACAGCACCATCGGTTTGTCGTTGGCGATTTCGATGTTGCCTACACGGATGATCTTTTGAGCCATCAGGTTCAAGCCTTCTTCTGGTGTTGAGCCAAAGCTGCTTTGACGAAGCCAGTGAACAACGGATGACCGTCACGCGGAGTCGAGGTGAACTCCGGGTGGAACTGGCAAGCGACGAACCATGGGTGGTTCGGCGCCTCAACCACTTCAACCAGCGCGCCGTCACCGGAACGACCGGAGATTCTCAGACCGGCTTCGATCAGTTGCGGCAGCAGCTTGTTGTTCACTTCGTAGCGATGACGATGACGCTCGACGATCACGTCCTTGGCGTAGCAATCGTGGACCAGGGAGCCGGTTTCAAGCAGGCAATCCTGAGCACCCAGACGCATGGTGCCGCCCAGATCGGACGATTCGGTACGGGTTTCAACGGCGCCGGTGGCATCTTCCCACTCGGTGATCAGACCCACGACCGGGTGACCGCTGGCGCGATCGAACTCGGTGGAGTTGGCGTCTTTCCAGCCCAACACGTTACGAGCGAACTCGATCACGGCCACTTGCATGCCCAGGCAGATACCCAGGTATGGAACCTTGTTTTCGCGAGCGTATTGAACGGCGGTGATCTTGCCTTCCACGCCACGCAGACCGAAGCCGCCTGGAACCAGAATCGCATCAACGCCTTCCAGCAGCGCGGTGCCCTGGTTCTCGATGTCTTCGGAATCGATGTAGCGCAGGTTGACCTTGGTACGGTTGCTGATGCCGGCGTGACTCATCGCTTCGATCAGCGACTTGTAGGCGTCCAGCAGTTCCATGTACTTGCCGACCATGGCGATGGTGACTTCGTGCTCAGGGTTGAGCTTGGCATCGACCACGGCTTCCCACTCGGACAGATCGGCACCGCCACATTGCAGGCCGAAACGCTCGACGACAAAATCATCCAGGCCCTGGGAGTGCAGAATGCCCGGGATCTTGTAGATGGTGTCGGCGTCTTCCAGCGCGATCACCGCACGTTCTTCAACGTTGGTGAACTGCGCGATCTTGCGACGCGAAGAAATATCGATCGGGTGATCGGAACGGCACACCAGCACGTCTGGCTGCAGGCCGATGGAACGCAGTTCCTTGACCGAGTGCTGAGTAGGCTTGGTTTTGGTTTCGCCGGCAGTGGCGATGTATGGCACCAGCGTCAGGTGCATCAGCATCGCGCGCTTGGCGCCGACTTCGAAACGCAATTGACGGATGGCTTCGAGGAACGGTTGGGACTCGATGTCACCTACGGTGCCACCGATCTCGACCATGGCCACGTCGGCATCGCCTGCGCCCTTGATGATGCGGCGCTTGATTTCGTCGGTGATGTGCGGAATCACCTGGATGGTTGCGCCCAGGTAATCACCACGGCGCTCTTTGCGCAGGACGTGCTCGTAGACAC
>NZ_JBIUVW010000014.1:0-14072 GCF_044743155.1 Pseudomonas sp. NPDC087697
ATAGAATTTGGCTGAGAGCCGCAAGCGGGCGCCACCGGTAGGTAGCATGCCGGACTCGAACGGTTCGTTTTTGCTGCGGCCCCAGGCTTTTGACCCGAGGAGGCTGGAGACACCGAGCATGAAGGCGCAAAGGCCGCCGACACCCAGAAGGAAAATGGCAAAGCCCCAGTTGTGGGCCATGAGTCCTGTCGCTTCGGGCATGCTGGTAATCCTTAACAGAGAGCAAAGGTCTCTGAGCTTGAAAAGAAACAAAGCAGTGACGATATGTCGCAGCAATCAATCGCGGTGATTTTATGGCTAAACACCGAGCAAGTAAATTTTCTGTGGCGAAATTATTTATAAGAATAAGGACATAGAGTACCTCCAAAGCCGCGCAGCCCATGCGATGCGGGCATTAGCCGGGGTTTTGTCAATTATGTTTTGTGCGTGTTGTAACGAACATGGTTGGCGATAAATGATAATCAATATTGTTTGGAGTGGTTTTTAAACTGATATTCGGGGTGGTGGCTGGAAAGTTGCGCTTACATACCCGCTACTGCAAGTAGCGTACGGGGTCGTTTTACCCTGTTTTGCCGATCGAAATACCGCTCTGGATCAATATTTTTGAACGCAGCTCCAGGCATGCACATAACCCCTGTAGCAGCTGCCGAAGGCTGCGTTCGGCCGCGTAGCGGTCGTAAACCCGGAGTACGCGGTGCAACAGGCGCGGCGCGGTGAATGGTTTGGCGAGGACTTCGTCCTCGAACGCAGCCTTCGGCAGCTGCTACAGGGCTCGGGCGCTCAGAAAATTGCGGGCAAAAAAACGCCCCGAACCAGTCGGGGCGTTAGATGTGCGGCATTCCGGTTAGCTTTCTATTCGGTCCGGAAGGGCCGTTTGCTCAGGCGAATCAGATCAGTGGAACTGTTCTTCTTCGGTGGAACCGGTCAGCGCGGTAACCGAAGACGAGCCGCCCTGAATCACGGTGGTCATGTCGTCGAAGTAGCCGGTGCCCACTTCCTGCTGGTGAGCCACGAAGGTGTAACCCTTGGAGGCGTCAGCGAACTCCTGCTCTTGCAGCTTCACGTAGGCAGTCATGTCGTTGCGGGCGTAGTCGTGCGCCAGGTTGAACATGCTGTGCCACATGTTGTGAATGCCGGCCAGGGTGATGAACTGGTGCTTGTAACCCATGGCGGACAGTTCACGCTGGAACTTGGCGATGGTCGCGTCGTCCAGGTTTTTCTTCCAGTTGAAGGAAGGCGAGCAGTTGTACGACAGCAGTTGGTCCGGGTATTCCTTTTTGATCGCTTCAGCGAAGCGACGAGCTTCGTCCAGATCCGGCTTGGCGGTTTCGCACCAGATCAGGTCGGCATACGGCGCGTAGGCCAGGCCGCGAGCGATAGCCTGGTCGAGGCCGGCGCGAACTTTGTAGAAGCCTTCCTGGGTGCGCTCGCCAGTCACGAATGGCTGGTCGTACGGGTCGCAGTCGGAAGTCAGCAGGTCAGCCGCGTTAGCGTCGGTACGAGCCAGGATGATGGTCGGAGTACCGGCAACGTCAGCTGCAAGGCGAGCAGCGGTCAGCTTCTGTACAGCTTCCTGAGTGGGAACCAGTACCTTGCCGCCCATGTGGCCGCATTTTTTCACGGAGGCCAGTTGGTCTTCGAAGTGAACGCCGGCAGCGCCTGCTTCGATCATGCTCTTCATCAGCTCGTAGGCGTTCAGAACGCCACCGAAACCGGCTTCAGCGTCGGCAACGATCGGTGCGAAGTAGTCGATGTAACCTTCGTCGCCCGGGTTCTTGCCGGCTTTCCACTGGATCTGGTCAGCACGACGGAACGAGTTGTTGATGCGCTTGACCACGGTCGGTACGGAGTCGACCGGGTACAGCGACTGGTCCGGGTACATCGATTCTGCAGAGTTGTTGTCTGCAGCAACCTGCCAGCCCGACAGGTAAATCGCCTGGATACCGGCTTTGACTTGTTGTACAGCCTGGCCGCCGGTCAGGGCGCCCATGCAGTTGACGAAATCTTTCTCAGGACGGAAGGCTGGCTTGGCACCCTGGGTTACCAGGTTCCAGAGCTTCTCGGCGCCCATTTTTGCAAAGGTGTGCTCAGGTTGAACCGAGCCACGCAGGCGGACGACGTCAGCAGCGGAGTAAGTGCGTGTCACGCCTTTCCAGCGCGGGTTTTCAGCCCAGTCTTTTTCGAGGGCTGCAATTTGCTGTTCGCGTGTCAGTGCCATGGAGATAAACCTCGTCGCATAGGTCTTGGGTGGAAAATTCCTGTTCCGCCAGATACGCAGGTTTGAAACGTTGCGTAGGCGGCTGCTCGCTGACCAGAAGCTTAGGCGGTCAAGTCGGGTTTGGCGGGGAAGGCGACGGGATGAACGATGGGCTCGAGGATGGAAGCTGAGCAGGTAAGGGCGAGCTGGCGGGCGCATTCGGGCGTCGTGGGCCTTTATACGATCATCAGTGTGTTGCCGGGCTACCTATTACGCTTCCGTCCCTCGGGACAACTTCGTTCCAGTCGCAACCTCGTCAAACACGCCTTGTGGGCGGTACAGACACGAATCGGCTCAGGTCGGTAAGGTTAGAGCGCGATTCGAAGGCCCTTGCCAGGGCCCCTGATTAGCGGGAGCGAGGCCATCATGCCTTTGCTTTTTTGGCTCGTCAAACGTTTTGTAGTGCTTTTTTTAAGGCACTACATCTTTAGTCTAATACGACTAATCAGTCAGTTTTCGGTGTGCTAGTCCAAAGCGTCGACTTTCACTCGCAGCGTCATGTCATCCCGGCCTTGAGTCGAGTAGCTGCGGGTCAGGCGCTGTTTATCGGCTTGCGTCTGGCGGTTGACGCCGGCCAGTGTGATCCACTCGCCAAGGCGACCGCTGACGGTTGTGTCGGTGCTTTGCACGTTCACTACATCGGGACGTTCCTGGCTCATGCGGTCGCGGTTGGTACTGATTGCCAGGTGAACGATGTCACCGGTGACGCTGGCGGTGACGTAGAAGCCCTGGGTGACGTTGCGGTATTGGGTCTGGCTTTGCAGGTGAGCGTAGTTGTTGGCCGGGTTTTGCGGCTGGCCGGAGGTGTTGGTCGGGTTTTGCTGGCTGCCGGAGGTATTGGTCTGGTTTGGCAGGCTGGCGTAGGCATCGGTCTGGGTGCTGGTCAGCGGCACGCTCTGGCCAACCTGGATCAGGGCGGGTGTGCCTTCGCTGGTCTGGACCTGTTGAATCCCGCCTTCGCGGCTGTCGGTGCTGTAGGTGATGATCTGCGTTTGCTGATCGGCGTTGTTTTGCTGGTTGTTTTCGTTGGTGTCGACGGTGATCAGCAGGCGTTTTGGCACGGTGTCGAGCTGTGCGATCAGGGCCTTGAGTTCGTCGATCTTGTCGGGTTCGGCGTTGACGATCAGTTGGTTGCCATAGGCGCTGACCTTGCCGTCCCTGCCGATAAAATTCTGCGCAACCGGCAGCAGGTCGGCGCTGGTGCGATTGTTGAGCTGCACCACCTCGGTAGCGGCGATGACCGAAAAACTGCAGGTCAGCAGCAGCGTGGTGAGCAGGGTGCGTAGGGACATGTCCGTTATCTCCGCGATCAAAGGCTTGATATTGCCAGTTTGTCGGCCTGCGGTGGGGCAAGTTGAATCCTAGACAGCAAAACGCCCCGACATCGGAAAATGTCGAGGCGTTTTGTGGTGTTCTTCAGGCCGTCTTCGCGAGCAAGCCCGCTCCCACATTGGTTCTGTGTCGTTCACAGATCAAGTGTGGGAGCGGGCTTGCTCGCGAAGGGCGCAACTCGGTCTCAAGCCGAATGACGCACCATGTCCACGTGTGGTATCCCTGCTTCCAGGAACTCTTCACTGACCACGGTAAAGCCCAAACGCTCATAGAACGCTGTTGCCTGCACCTGAGCACTCAGCATCTGCTGCTTGAGCCCGCGCGTCTCGGCTTCACCGATCACCGCTTGCATCAGTTTGTCGCCGACCTTCAGGCCGCGCCAGTCCTTGAGCACCGAAACCCGGCCGATGTGACCATCGGGCAGCAGGCGGGCGGTGCCAATCGGAAAGTCGCCTTCGAAGGCGAGGAAATGCACGGCGCTCGCGTCTTCGGCATCCCATTCCAGTTCGGGTGGAACGGATTGCTCGGCGATGAACACCGCTTCACGAATGCGCCGGATCTCGGCGATATCCTTTTGCCAGTCTGCGACACGTACGTGAATCTTATTCATCGGCAAATCCCAGGCTACCTTGCTTGACCAGTTCGCACAGCAGGTTGCGGCCGTCTTCGTCCTTCAGCCAATGGCCAAGGTTGTCGACGTGCAGCGCATCGGCAGCGCAAATCATTTTCAGCAGTTCGCGCAGCTTGCCCGGCAGATAGCGGCTCTGGCCACTGGCGAACAGCAGCAGATCGTCGTCGACTTCGGACCAGGCCAGGCGTGCGCTCGGGTTGCGAATCAGTACGGCACCTTGCTCAAGGCTGCTCAACAGGTCGTCTTCTTCCAGCTCTGGACCAACCACCAGTTCCGGGTAGCGCGGCTCGGTCATGAACTGGCCAAACCAGGTCAGCAGCAGGCGCTCGTCGCTCATGTGCTCGGCCAACAGGCTTTTCAAGCGGTCGAGTGCGTCGTGCTGGATCTGGTGTGGGTCGATCGCTGGCTGTGCGTCGGCATCGGTGTAGCGCTCTTCGTCAGGCAGGAACTGGCTGAGGAAGTCGGTGAAGTGGGTCAGCACTTCAGCAGCGCTTGGTGCGCGGAAACCGACCGAGTAGGTCATGCAGTCATCGATGGCTACGCCGCAGTGGGCCAGGCGCGGCGGCAGGTAAAGCATGTCGCCCGGTTCCAGAGTCCACTCGTCGGTGGCTTCGAAGTCGGCGAGGATGCGCAGGTCGGCATGTTGCAGCAACGGGCTGTCGGAATCGCACATCTGGCCGATTTTCCAGTTGCGCTTGCCGTGGCCTTGCAGCAGGAACACGTCGTAGTTATCGAAGTGCGGGCCGACGCTGCCACCGGGGGCGGCGAAGCTGATCATCACGTCGTCGATGCGCCAGCTCGGCAGGAAGCGGAAGTGCTCCAGCAGTTCGCTGACTTCCGGAACGAACTGGTCGACAGCCTGCACCAGCAGGGTCCACTCGCGCTCTGGCAGCTTGCTGAATTCGTCTTCGGCGAACGGGCCGCGACGCAGTTCCCAAGGGCGCTCGCCGTGCTCGATGACCAGGCGCGATTCGACTTCTTCTTCCAGCGCCAGACCGGCCAGTTCGTCGGCGTCGATCGGGCTTTCGAAGTCAGGGATCGCCTGGCGGATCAGCAGCGGTTTCTTCTGCCAGTAGTCGCGCAGGAATTCCCGTGCCGTGATGCCGCCCAGAAGTTGAAGAGGAATATCAGGATTCATGTGTAACCTATTGAAAAAAAGCACTTTTCAGACGGGAATAAAAACGCCCGGCGCTGCCGGGCGTCTCAAAGGGTCAAGCGGTCGATCAGATGCGTTTGGCTTGTGCCACGGCGTTGCCGATGTAGTTGGCCGGGGTGAGCTTTTTCAGCTCGGCACGTGCGGAGGCAGGCATGTCCAGGGCATCGATGAAAGTCTGCAGCGCTTCAGGGCTGATGCCCTTGCCGCGAGTCAGTTCTTTCAGCTTTTCGTACGGGTTTTCAATGTTGTAGCGACGCATCACGGTCTGGATTGGCTCGGCCAGGACTTCCCAGCAAGCATCCAGGTCAGCAGCGATTTTCTGGGCGTTGAGCTCCAGTTTGCTGATGCCTTTGAGGCTGGCTTCGTACGCGATCACGCTGTGGGCGAAGCCGACACCGAGGTTGCGCAGTACGGTGGAGTCGGTCAGGTCGCGCTGCCAGCGGGAAATCGGCAGTTTGCTCGCCAGGTGCTGGAACAGTGCGTTGGCGATACCCAGGTTGCCTTCGGAGTTTTCGAAGTCGATCGGGTTGACCTTGTGCGGCATGGTCGAGGAGCCGATTTCGCCGGCAATGGTGCGCTGCTTGAAGTAGCCCAGGGAGATGTAGCCCCAGATATCGCGATCGAAGTCGATCAGGATGGTGTTGAAGCGCGCGATCGCGTCGAACAGCTCGGCGATGTAGTCGTGCGGTTCGATCTGCGTGGTGTACGGGTTGAAGCCCAGGCCCAGCTCGTCTTCGATGAAGGCGCGGGCGTTGGCTTCCCAGTCGATCTCAGGGTAGGCCGACAGGTGGGCGTTGTAGTTGCCGACAGCGCCGTTGATCTTGCCCAGCAGCGGTACGGCAGCGACTTGAGCGATCTGACGCTCCAGACGGTAAACCACGTTCGCCAGTTCTTTGCCCAGGGTAGTCGGCGAGGCCGGCTGACCGTGGGTGCGCGACAGCATCGGCACGTCGGCGAAGCGGATTGCCAGCTCGCGGATAGCCTCGGCGGTCTGGCGCATCAGCGGCAGCATCACGTCATCACGGCCTTCACGGAGCATCAGCGCGTGGGACAGGTTGTTGATGTCCTCGCTGGTGCAGGCAAAGTGGATGAACTCACTGACGTTGGCCAGTTCAGGCAGCTTGGCAGCCTGTTCCTTGAGCAGGTACTCAATGGCTTTAACGTCGTGGTTGGTGGTGCGCTCGATCTCTTTGACACGCTCGGCGTGTTCCAGAGAGAAGTTTTCCGCCAGGGTGTTCAGCACCGCGTTGGCTTCGGCGGAGAACGCTGGCACTTCGCTGATGGCAGGGTGAGCGGCCAGGCGCTGGAGCCAGCGGACTTCAACCAGGACGCGAGCACGGATCAGGCCGTATTCGCTGAAAATTGGGCGCAGGGCCTGGGTTTTGCCGGCGTAGCGGCCGTCAACAGGGGAAACCGCAGTGAGCGAAGAGAGCTGCATGGGGTGTTCTCGGACAGTCGGGCAACGAAATGGGGCGCGTATCATACATGAAAAAATCCGCCGGTCCGTTGCCAACTGACCAGCGTCTTACGCGTTACAGACTACACATTACAATTGCGGGCGCGGTTCAGCTGCTGCGCATCAGCGGATAAAGCTCTTTGAGCAGTTTGCGACGGCTGATCACCAGCTGCCAGCGGTGACCGCCCAACTGCCGCCACAGGCGCGCCGAGCGGATACCGGCCAGCAACAGGGCGCGGATCTTCGAGGCGTTGCTCGGCTGCTGCAGGTTGCGCATGTCGCCGTGTACCTGAATACGTTGGCGCAAGGTGCTCAAGGTGTCCTGATACAGCGCGCCACAGGCGGCGATCACGTTTTCATGGGCCGGGCCGAAATGCTCGACCTGGGACTGAATCTGCGGCAAGCGCTTGCCGATCACTTCGAGCATGTCGCCGCGCTTGGCCAGTTGCCGCTCAAGGCCGAGCATCGACAGCGCATAGCGCAGTGGTTCGCGCTGCAAGGTGTTCGGGTCGCGTTCGAGGGCGCCGATCAATGCGCGATAGCCTTCGCGCAGATTGATATCGTCGCCACCGTAGACCTCCAGCGTGTCCTTGGGGTCGCGGATCAGCAGGCTGCCGAGCATGCACGCCAGGCCGGCTTCAGTGACCTGGCCGGTCTTGGCGATCTTGTCGACCAGAACGGCGGCGAGAAACACGCCGCCGAGCGCCGTCAGTTGCTCCTGAGTCGGGCTCATGCGCGCGAATCCTTGCTGCTCCAGGGTTCGGCGACTTCGATGACGCCGCCGCCGAGGCAGATTTCACCGTCGTAAAACACCACCGATTGGCCTGGGGTGACCGCGCGCTGCGGGTCATCGAAGGTTGCGCGGTAGCCGTTGGCGGTTTTTTCCAAGGTGCAAGGCTGGTCGCTCTGGCGATAGCGGACTTTCGCCGTGAGTTTGCGTGGCGAACTCAGGTCGACCGGGTTGACCCAGTAGATGTCTGAGGCGAGCAGGGCGCGGGAGAATAGATAAGGGTGATCATTGCCCTGGCCAACGATCAGCTCGTTATGTTCCAGGTCCTTGATCAGCACGTACCACGGCTCGTCGCCAGCGTCTTTCAAGCCGCCGATGCCCAGGCCCTGGCGCTGACCGATGGTGTGGTACATCAGGCCATGGTGGCGACCGATCACTTCACCTTCGGTGGTTTTTATTTCGCCTGGTTGTGCCGGCAGGTATTGCTTGAGGAAGTCGCTGAAGCGTCGTTCACCGATAAAGCAGATGCCGGTGGAGTCTTTCTTCTTCGCGGTGGCCAGGTCGTGTTTCTCGGCAATCGCGCGAACTTCGGGTTTTTCCAGTTCGCCGACCGGGAACAGAGTCTTGGCGATCTGTTCGCCACCCACGGCGTGCAGGAAATAGCTCTGGTCCTTGTTCGGGTCCAGGCCTTTGAGCAGTTCGGTGCGGCCATCGATGTCACGGCGGCGCACGTAATGGCCGGTGGCGATCAGGTCGGCGCCGAGCATCATGGCGTAGTCGAGGAACGCCTTGAACTTGATTTCACGGTTGCACAGGATGTCCGGGTTCGGCGTGCGGCCGGCCTTGTATTCGGCCAGGAAGTGTTAGAACACTAAGTACCAGAACTCGGCGGCGAAGTTGGCGGTGTGCAGCTTGATGCCAATCTTGTCGCACACAGCCTGAGCGTCCGCCAGGTCGTCCATGGCGGTGCAGTATTCCGTTCCGTCGTCCTCTTCCCAGTTCTTCATGAACAGGCCTTCCACCTGATAACCCTGCTCGATCAGCAGTAGGGCGGAAACGGAAGAGTCCACGCCGCCGGACATGCCGACAATGACGCGCTTCTTTTGTGTGTCAGAAGGGGCTGGATCACGCATAGGGATTTAATGAGTGTCTTGAAAAAGGACGCGATTCTATCAGGCCCGAGCCTGCAAGGCTAAAGAGAAGGGCGGATCAGTTCGAGACTAAAGAGTTTACCGTCCAGATAGTCGTCTATACAGCGAATAATCAGCTCGCTGCGCCAGTGGTCGCGCTGCGCCAGGAGTTCGTCGCGGGTCAGCCATTTTGCGCCGACGATGCCGTCGTCGAGTGAATAGTCGGGGTGGTGTTTCACTGCTTTGGCGGCAAAACACACGCGCTGGTAGGTCACGCCGTTGCTGGGGGCGGTGTAGAGGTAGATGCCCACCACGCCAGTGGCTTCGACGTCCCAGCCGGTTTCTTCGAGGGTTTCGCGCACAGCCGCTTCGGTCAGGGTTTCGTCTGGGTCCAGATGCCCGGCGGGTTGATTGAGTACCGCACGTCCGGCCTTGAGTTCTTCGACCATCAGAAAACGGCCGTTGTCTTCGACGATGGTTGCGACGGTGATGTGGGGTAGCCAATCCATGAGACTTCCTCTATTTCGGGGTTGGATAAATTTTAATGTGGGATATTTGTGAAAGGCCAGAAACAGAAACCCCGGCACTGGGCCGGGGCTTCTTTGCATCCTTACAACCTTAAACCAGCGCAGCAATCGCCGCGTTGAAGGTGTTGCTTGGGCGCATGGCCTTGCTGATCAGCTCGGCGTCGGCGTGGTAGTAACCGCCGATGTCCACTGGCTTGCCCTGAACGGCGTTGAGCTCGGCAACGATGGTCGCCTCGTTCTCGGCCAGGGTTTTTGCCAGTTGGCTGAACTGCGCTTGCAGCGCTGCGTCTTCAGTCTGCGCAGCCAGGGCCTGAGCCCAGTACAGTGCCAGGTAGAAGTGGCTGCCGCGGTTGTCGATGTTGCCGACTTTGCGCGATGGCGACTTGTTGTTGTCCAGGAACTGGCCGGTGGCCTGATCCAGGGTCTTGGCCAGCACCAGCGCTTTAGGGTTGTTGTACATCACACCCAGATGCTCAAGGGAGGCGGCCAGAGCCAGGAACTCACCCAGGGAATCCCAGCGCAGGAAGTTTTCTTCCAGCAGCTGCTGAACGTGCTTCGGTGCCGAGCCGCCAGCGCCGGTTTCGAACAGACCGCCGCCATTCATCAGCGGAACGATCGACAGCATCTTGGCGCTGGTGCCCAGTTCCATGATCGGGAACAGGTCAGTCAGGTAGTCGCGCAATACGTTGCCGGTCACCGAGATGGTGTCGAGGCCGGAGCGAGTGCGGGCCAGGGTGAATGCCATGGCGTCGACTGGCGACATGATGCGGATGTCCAGGCCTGACGTGTCGTGATCCTTCAGGTAGGCCTGAACTTTCTCGATCACTACGCCGTCGTGGGCGCGCATTGGGTCCAGCCAGAAGATCGCTGGCGTTGCGCTTGCGCGAGCGCGGTTGACGGCCAGTTTGACCCAGTCCTGGATCGGCGCGTCTTTGGTCTGGCACATGCGGAAGATGTCGCCGGCTTCAACCGACTGCTCCAGCAGAGTGCGGCCAGCGCTGTCGGAAACGCGAACAACGCCGTCAGCCTTGATCTGGAAGGTCTTGTCGTGGGAGCCGTACTCTTCGGCTTTTTTCGCCATCAGACCAACGTTTGGCACGCTGCCCATGGTGGTTGGATCGAAGGCGCCGTGTTGCTTGCAGTCTTCGATCACCGCCTGGTAGATGGTGGCGTAGCAACGATCCGGGATCACAGCCTTGGTGTCGTGCAGTTGGCCATCGGTGCCCCACATCTTGCCGGAGTCACGGATCATGGCTGGCATCGAGGCGTCGACGATAACGTCGCTCGGCACGTGCAGGTTGGTGATGCCTTTGTCGGAGTTGACCATCGCCAGCGACGGACGAACGGCGTAGACCGCCTGCATGTCGGACTCGATCTGGGCTTGCTGCTCGGCCGGCAGGGCCTTGATGCGGGAATACAGATCGCCGATGCCGTTGTTCAGGTTGAAGCCGATCTGTGCCAGCACGTCAGCGTGCTTGGCCAGGGCGTCTTTATAGAACTCGGCAACGATCTGGCCGAACATGATCGGGTCGGAGACCTTCATCATGGTCGCTTTCAGGTGAACCGACAGCAGCACGCCTTTTTGCTTGGCGTCTTCGATTTCGGCGGCGATGAAGCTGCGCAGGGCATTTTTGCTCATCACGGCGCAATCGAGGATCTCACCGGCTTGTACGGTGGTTTTTTCTTTCAGGACGGTGGTGCTGCCATCCCGAGCGATCAGTTCGATTTTAACGGCGTCAGCGGCGTCGATCAGGGCGGCTTTTTCGCTGCCGTAGAAATCGCCGGTGCTCATGTGAGCGACGTGAGACTTGGAGTCTTTTGCCCAGGCGCCCATTTTGTGTGGGTGCTTGCGAGCGTAGTTCTTGACCGACAACGGTGCGCGACGATCGGAGTTACCTTCACGTAGAACCGGGTTTACCGCGCTGCCCTTGATCTTGTCGTAACGGGACTTGGCGTCCTTGTCAGCGTCGCTGGTCACGGTTTCCGGGTAGTCCGGCAGTGCATAGCCCTGGGCTTGCAGTTCTTTGATCGCGGCCTGCAGTTGCGGAACCGAAGCGCTGATGTTCGGCAGCTTGATGATGTTGGCTTCCGGCGTGACGGCCAGGGCGCCCAGTTCGGCGAGGTGGTCGGCTACGGCTTTGTCACCCAATTGCTCGGGGAAGCTGGCCAGAATGCGCCCTGCAAGAGAGATATCGCGGGTTTCCACGGCGATATCAGCGGAGGCGGTGAAGGCCTCTACGATAGGCAACAGTGAATAGGTGGCGAGGGCTGGGGCTTCGTCGGTGAAGGTATAGATGATCTTCGAGCGGGTGGGCATATTCGGATTAACTCTCTTCTTTGCTAAAGCGTGCGCAGAAACTCGAGGGGCGCCGGGTAAGCGCGTTCGTTCAAAGTCATCCATGAGCCGAATGTCGAGGTTTCTTCGCGGTGATGTTGGGTGCATCAGTCGAGCGTCAAGCGGGTGGACTGCGGTAACAGTCCGGCTTTAATCGGGCGGAAAGTCTCGTAATAGAGAGCTCAGCCGTCGTGACCCTGCGGTCAGCGGCGGCATTATACATAGGTAGCTGGCAATCTGCCGATGGTTCATATGCAACGAATCTCGTCCATTGGTCTAAAGGTCGCAGGTGCGCGCGGGGCGTAGAGTCGTCCACCGTGCTTGAGTTTGGCGCTTTTCCCTTTGCTTTCAGACTTGTACGTCGCGAACTGTGCAGCTTTGCGGCAGATGGATGGAACAGAGGGTTTGCGTGCCGATTTAACTGGGGTACGCTCGGACGAAGCCAGATGTTCAATCCAAACAATGGAGTTCAGCATGGGATACAAGAAGATTCAGGTTCCAGCAGTCGGCGACAAAATCACCGTCAATGCAGACCATTCTCTCAATGTTCCTAACAACCCGATCATCCCTTTCATTGAAGGTGATGGTATTGGCGTTGATATCAGCCCGGTCATGATCAAGGTTGTCGATGCTGCTGTTAAGAAGGCTTACGGCGGCGAGCGCAAAATTTCCTGGATGGAAGTCTACGCCGGGGAGAAAGCGACTCAGGTTTACGATCAGGACACCTGGCTGCCTCAGGAAACCCTGGACGCAGTCAAGGATTACGTGGTTTCCATCAAGGGCCCGCTGACCACGCCGGTCGGTGGCGGTATCCGTTCCCTCAACGTTGCGCTGCGTCAGCAACTCGACCTTTATGTGTGCCTGCGTCCTGTGCGCTGGTTCGAAGGCGTGCCTAGCCCGGTCAAGAAGCCTGGCGACGTCGACATGACAATCTTCCGTGAGAACTCGGAAGACATCTACGCCGGTATCGAGTGGAAGGCCGGTTCGCCGGAGGCGACCAAGGTCATCAAGTTCCTTAAAGAAGAAATGGGCGTTACCAAGATCCGTTTCGACCAGAACTGCGGTATCGGCGTCAAGCCGGTTTCCCTGGAAGGCACCAAGCGTCTGGCCCGCAAGGCGCTGCAATACGTTGTCGACAATGATCGCGATTCGCTGACCATTGTCCACAAAGGCAACATCATGAAGTTCACCGAAGGTGCCTTCAAAGAATGGGCCTACGAAGTGGCCGCTGAAGAATTCGGCGCAACCCTGCTCGACGGCGGCCCGTGGATGCAGTTCAAAAACCCGAAAACCGGCAAGAACGTCATCGTCAAGGATGCCATCGCCGACGCCATGCTCCAGCAGATTCTGCTGCGCCCGGCTGAATACGATGTGATCGCGACCCTGAACCTGAACGGCGACTACCTCTCCGACGCCCTGGCGGCTGAAGTGGGTGGTATCGGTATCGCGCCAGGTGCCAACCTGTCCGACACCGTGGCGATGTTCGAAGCCACTCACGGCACTGCACCGAAGTATGCCGGCAAGGACCAGGTAAACCCGGGTTCGCTGATTCTGTCGGCTGAAATGATGCTGCGTCACATGGGCTGGACCGAAGCGGCCGACCTGATCATCAAGGGCACCAACGGCGCAATCTCGGCCAAGACCGTGACCTATGACTTCGAACGTCTGATGGAAGGCGCCAAACTGCTGTCTTCTTCCGCGTTCGGCGATGCGCTGATCTCGCACATGTGATCTGAGCCGCGTTAAATAAAAAGCCGGCCGACTCAAATGATTGAGTCGGCCGGTTTTTTTATGTCTGGAAGTTTGGTGGTATCAGCTCAACGCAGTCTCGTGCTGGACGGTCATTGCCGGCGCGGGCGCATTGGCCTTTACTGTAGCTGAATCGATGTTGATCGCGTGCAGACCTTTGGGACCCTGGATGATCTCGAAAACCACGGGCTGGCCTGCTTTCAAGGTCTTGTAGCCGTCCATTTTAATGGCCGAGTAGTGGGCAAAGAGATCTTCTTCCTTGCCTTCCTCGTTGATGAAGCCATATCCCTTGGCATTGTTGAACCACTTGACCTTACCGCTAGCCATGCTCATATCCCTCTGCAACAGACTCCATCACTGGAGTATCATCCAGTTAATCCGCATCAACCCTGAATTGGGGTTGACGCCGCGGACCTTTTTTACCCACTGTGGGCTCTATTGGTTGTAACACTGATTTGCCGATAGTCAAGGTGACCAAGCAGTCGGAGTTGAAAAGCTCTGGGGCCGCCCCCACCACTGTATTCAGCTCAACTAACGAACCTTTCTTTCCATGCATGCAATCAGCCAGATTCGACTAACATTCAATCAGGATCGCCCTGATTTACACGACGACGATTCAGCAGGCATTGCTGTACAGGAGGCTAAGCCTGCGTTACAGGCGCCGCCGATGTACAAGGTGGTTTTGTTCAATGATGACTACACACCGATGGATTTCGTCGTCGAAGTGCTCGAGGTGTTTTTTAACCTGAATCGCGAGCTGGCGACCAAG
>NZ_JBIUVW010000014.1:14082-110315 GCF_044743155.1 Pseudomonas sp. NPDC087697
AATGAAAAGCAATACAACAATTAAGAAAGTGAAAGCAATAAACACCTAATCTCTTAAAAACAGAAGGACGGTTAACGCCGACCACTTGGGTATGAGGTGAAGCTATGTTAAACCGCGAGCTCGAAGTCACCCTCAATCTCGCCTTCAAGGAGGCGCGTTCGAAACGTCATGAGTTCATGACCGTCGAACACCTCCTGTTGGCTCTATTGGATAATGAGGCTGCCGCCACCGTTTTGCGTGCCTGCGGCGCAAACCTCGACAAACTCAAGCATGACCTGCAGGAGTTCATCGACTCCACCACGCCTTTGATCCCCCTTCATGACGAGGATCGCGAAACCCAGCCAACCCTGGGCTTCCAGCGTGTATTGCAACGTGCTGTCTTTCATGTGCAGAGCTCGGGCAAACGCGAAGTGACTGGCGCCAACGTGCTGGTCGCAATCTTCAGTGAGCAAGAGAGTCAGGCGGTGTTCCTGCTGAAACAGCAGAGCGTTGCACGCATTGATGTCGTCAATTACATCGCTCATGGCATCTCGAAAGTGCCTGGGCATGGCGATCACTCTGAAGGTGAGCAAGATATGCAGGACGACGAGGGCGGTGAGTCTTCTTCTTCAGGCAATCCTCTGGATGCTTACGCCAGCAACCTCAACGAACTGGCACGCCAGGGCCGTATCGACCCGTTGGTAGGGCGTGAAATGGAAGTTGAGCGTGTCGCGCAGATTCTGGCGCGCCGGCGTAAAAACAATCCGTTGCTGGTCGGCGAGGCAGGCGTGGGTAAAACCGCGATTGCCGAAGGCCTGGCCAAGCGCATTGTCGACAATCAGGTGCCTGATCTGTTGGCCAATAGCGTGGTTTACTCGCTCGATCTGGGCGCGTTGCTCGCTGGGACCAAGTACCGTGGCGATTTTGAGAAGCGCTTCAAGGCGTTGCTCAATGAGCTGAAAAAACGTCCACAGGCGATCCTGTTCATCGACGAGATTCACACCATTATCGGTGCGGGTGCTGCGTCCGGTGGCGTCATGGATGCTTCGAACCTGCTCAAGCCGTTGCTGTCGTCGGGTGATATCCGCTGCATCGGTTCGACCACGTTCCAGGAATTCCGTGGAATCTTCGAGAAAGACCGTGCCCTGGCTCGGCGCTTCCAGAAGGTCGATGTGTCGGAACCTTCGGTCGAAGACACCATTGGCATCCTGCGCGGGCTCAAGGGGCGTTTCGAACTCCATCACAACATCGAATACAGTGATGAAGCCCTGCGTGCCGCTGCCGAACTGGCCTCACGCTACATCAACGATCGGCACATGCCGGACAAGGCCATCGACGTCATCGACGAGGCGGGCGCCTATCAGCGTCTGCAGCCAATCGAGAAACGTGTGAAGCGCATCGAGGTGCCTCAAGTCGAGGACATCGTGGCGAAGATCGCGCGGATTCCGCCAAAACACGTCACCAGCTCCGACAAAGAGCTGCTGCGTAACCTTGAGCGCGATCTGAAGTTGACGGTGTTTGGCCAGGATGCGGCGATCGACTCCTTGTCGACCGCGATCAAGCTGTCCCGCGCCGGTCTGAAGTCGCCAGACAAACCTGTCGGTTCGTTCCTGTTTGCTGGCCCTACCGGTGTTGGTAAAACCGAAGCGGCTCGGCAATTGGCCAAGGCGCTGGGGATCGAACTGGTTCGCTTCGACATGTCCGAGTACATGGAGCGCCACACCGTTTCGCGTTTGATCGGTGCACCTCCAGGCTACGTCGGGTTCGACCAGGGCGGCCTGCTGACTGAAGCGATCACCAAGCAGCCTCACTGCGTGCTGTTGCTCGATGAGATCGAGAAGGCGCATCCGGAAGTCTTCAACCTGCTGTTGCAGGTCATGGACCACGGTACGCTCACCGATAACAACGGGCGCAAGGCGGATTTCCGTAACGTGATCGTCATTATGACGACCAACGCCGGTGCCGAAACCGCAGCTCGGGCTTCTATCGGCTTCGCGTATCAGGATCACTCGTCCGATGCGATGGAAGTGATCAAGAAGAGCTTCACGCCGGAATTCCGTAACCGTCTGGACACCATTATCCAGTTTGGTCGCCTCAGTCATGAGGTCATCAAAAGCGTGGTGGACAAGTTCCTTACCGAACTGCAGGCGCAGCTGGAAGACAAGCGTGTACTGCTCGAGGTCACCGACGCTGCACGCAGTTGGCTGGCGGCCGGTGGTTACGATGCGACCATGGGTGCGCGACCAATGGCACGCTTGATCCAGGACAAGATCAAGCGTCCGCTGGCGGAGGAGATTCTCTTTGGCGAACTGGCCGAACATGGCGGTGTGGTACACATCGACATCAAGGATGGCGAGTTGACGTTCGACTTCGAGACCACTGCTGAAATGGCCTGACGGTTGTTGCTGTTGCTTTAAAGCGAAAGGCGCCTGTTGGCGCCTTTTTGCTGTCTGCGGTTTGGTCTGGATTGGGGTGTATATCCGTTGCTGCGGTAACGGCGGCTTAGGGTTTCGCCCTTACGGCGACTCACTTTTTTTACAAGCGCCAAAAAAAAGTAAGCAAAAAAACGCTCGCCCCGAGCGTACGGCACCTCGCTTAGGCTCGGCGTTCCCTCGCTCCGGTGTCCATCAGGAGGCATCGCCTACGGTCTGCTTCGCTACGACCTCCTCTCGATGTGTCCGGCTGCGCCGTACGGCGCTACGCGCCAACCTCCTGATGAACACCTCCACTCGGCCTCCCGAAGGGGCGGGTGGATCAAGATCAACGGCAATAGCACGGCGACCTGCCGGTCGGCCTGAGTGGTTGGGGCGTGTTTGGCTTTGGATGCTGCGCAGAGCGTTGGGGGTGATCGAATAACTGTAGGAGCAAGGCTTGCCCGCGATGGCGGCCTGACTGTTGACCGGTTTCTGGTGGGTGTACTCGAATTATATTGGGGCCGCGGAACGCTTTGGCTTTGGCTTTGGCTTTGACTTTTGATGTTGATCTGCTTCTGATCTCTCGCCCCTTCGGCAGGCCGAGCGTAGGTGTTCATCAGGGGGTAGGCGCGTAGCGCCGTTCGGCGCAGCCGAACACATCGAGAGGAGGTCGTAGCGAAGCAGACCGTAGGCGATGCCCCCTGATGGGCACCGTAGCGAGGGAGCGCCGAGCCTAAGCGAGGTGCCGTACGCTCGGGGCGAAGCCTTTTGCTTACTTTTCGGCGTCTGGAAAAGTAAGTCGCTGTAAGAGCGAAACCCTAAGCAGCCATCACCGCAGCAACGGATATGCCCCCAACCGACGGCCCAACCAATGCCCTAAACAAATCCCGGACAAACAAAAACGCCCGGCAGAGCCGGGCGTTTTGTATTGACTTGATTAACGGGCGCGGTAAGTGATCCGCCCTTTGCTCAAGTCATAGGGCGTCAGCTCGACGCGCACTTTGTCACCGGTAAGAATACGAATGTAGTTCTTGCGCATCTTGCCGGAAATATGCGCGGTTACGACGTGCCCAGTCACCCTCTCCACACGAAACATGGTGTTGGGCAGGGTGTCGACGACAGTGCCTTCCATTTCGAAGCTGTCTTCTTTCGACATGCAGTAAAGCCCTCGGTATCCAATGAATGGCCCGGTGCAACTGCGCCAGGCAAAAGCGGCGTGCATTGTGCCCGAAAAATGGGGTTTAAGCCAAGGGCTTTAAGGGCTGACCCTAGTTCAGAACCACCCAGCGTTGATTAATCAGCAGCTCGATGGGGCGATACTGGGTCTTGTAGTTCATTTTTTTGCAGTTTTTGATCCAGTATCCAAGGTAGACCGCGTCCAGCCCCAGGCGCCGGGCTTCGTTGATCTGCCAGAGAATCGCGTAACGCCCCAGGCTGCGACGATCTTCTTCGGGTTCATAGAAGGTATAAACCGCCGACAAACCGTTGGGCAGCAGGTCGGTCACGGCGATCGCCAGCAGGCGACCTTCGAGGCGGAACTCATAGAATCGCGAAAACGGCAGGTCGCGGACCAGAAAGGTCGAAAACTGATCGCGGCTGGGCGGGTACATGTCGCCATCGGCGTGGCGCTGTTCGATATAGCGCTGGTAAAGGTCGAAATATTCTTCGCTGTAACCCGGTTTGGCGGGGCGAACCTGCAGGTCGGCATTGCGTTTGAAAATACGTTTCTGCTGACGGTTAGGCGAAAATTGCGCAACGGGAATACGCGCAGGCACACACGCATTGCAATTCTGGCAATGCGGCCGGTACAGGTGATCGCCACTGCGACGAAAACCCATTTCCGACAGGTCTGCATAGACATGCACATCCATGGGCTGGCTAGGGTCGAGGAACAGCGTAGTAGCCTGCTCATCGGGCAGATAACTGCAAGAGTGGGGCTGAGTGGCATAAAACTTGAGGCGCGCCAACTCGGTCATGAATCAACCCTCGGGGATAGCTGTTCAATTAAGTGTAAGCCACGGGTGAAAAAGTCGCTCAGCAAACCCATGTGGCACGGCTGGGTTGATCAAGGTGTTGCCGAAGATAACCGGCAAACTCTCGGCGCGGGATCGCCCGGGCACCCAGGCTGTGCAGATGATCGGTTGGCATCTGGCAGTCGATCAGCGCGAAACCGGCGTCCTTGAGGTGATTGACTAAAGTGGCAAAGCCGAACTTGGAGGCGTTGTCGGCGCGGCTGAACATGGATTCGCCGAAGAACAGCTGACCCATTGCCAAGCCGTAGAGCCCGCCCACCAGCACCCCTTGATCCCAGACTTCAACCGAATGGGCGTATCCACGAGCGTGCAGCTCCGTATAGGCGGCTTGCATCGCGTCGGTGATCCAGGTGCCGTCGGCGTACTCCCGCGGCGCGGCGCAGGCGCTGATGACGGCGGCGAAGTCCTGGTCGAAGGTCACCTCGTAGCGTTTTTGCCGCAGCAGTTTGCCGAGACTGCGTGAAATATGCAGTTCGTCGGGAAACAATACGGTGCGTGGGTCAGGTGACCACCAGAGGATCGGCTGACCCTCCGAGAACCAGGGGAAGCAGCCGTGGCGATAAGCCCGGATCAGCCGATCAGCACTAAGGTCGCCGCCTGCGGCAAGCAATCCGTTAGGGTCGCGCATGGCTTTTTCCAGCGGCGGGAAGTTCAGGGAATCGCGTTGTAACCAGGTCAGCATGGCATCCAGGCTTGCAGAAGGGGAGGGCGGCGGCAGGCCAGGGCCCGTCGCGATAGGTGTTTCATCAGTTGTCGTCGAGGTATTTTTCGGCGTCCAGTGCCGCCATGCAACCGGCACCCGCGGAAGTCACCGCCTGGCGGTAGACATGGTCAGCCACGTCGCCCGCTGCAAACACCCCTGCGATCTCGGTGGAGGTGGCATCGCCTTCGCTGCCGCCCCTGACTCGCAGGTAGCCGTTGTGCATCTCCAACTGACCCTGGAACAGGTCGGTGTTGGGCTTGTGACCAATGGCAATGAACACGCCGGTCAGTTCCAGGTCTTTCATCTCACCGGTCAGACTGTCGCGCAGGCGTGCGCCGGTCACTCCGCTGGAATCGCCCAGTACCTCTTCAAGGTTCTGGTTCCAGTGCAGGCGGATATTGCCGTTTTTGGCGCGCTCGAACAGTTTGTCCTGAAGAATTTTCTCCGACCGCAGCTTGTCGCGACGATGGATCAGGTGGACTTCCCTGGCGATGTTGGCCAGGTACAGCGCTTCCTCAACGGCGGTGTTGCCGCCGCCAATCACCGCGACCACCTGATTGCGGTAGAAAAAACCATCGCAGGTGGCGCAGGCGGAAACGCCTTTGCCGGCGAAGGTTTCTTCAGAGGGCAATCCCAGGTATTGCGCCGAGGCGCCGGTCGCGATAATCAGTGCATCGCAGGTGTAAGTGCCGCTGTCGCCGGTGAGTCTGAACGGCCGCTGCTGCAACTCTGCGGTGTGAATGTGGTCGTAGACGATCTCTGTGTCGAAACGCTCGGCGTGTTTTTGCATGCGCTCCATCAGCACCGGGCCGGTCAGGCCTTCGACATCGCCTGGCCAGTTGTCGACTTCAATGGTGGTGGTCAATTGACCGCCGGCTTGCAGGCCCGTGATAACGGTCGGCTTGAGGTTGGCGCGAGCGGCATAAACAGCGGCGCTGTAACCGGCCGGGCCGGAACCCAGAATGATCAGGCGTGAATGCTTAGCTTCGCTCATAAAAACACCTCATAAGCCTTTGTCACAAAAGAGAATGCATGCTCAAATTGAAGCGCGCGCAACGTACTTTTGGCTATGCTACACCTTAGCTGCTCTGGCGTGGCATCGTGCGGGCAAACCCGTACAATGCCTGTCTGTATCGGGATGTTCCGAAATCGTGGTTAAAAAGATCGTCCGAACGCGGCCCGAGCCTTCGGCAGCTCCTACGGTTTCAGATTTCAATGTCAGAGTGTTAAAAGTAGTCTCTGTTGCGCTCGTTAACTTTGTTGCCTGCCCGGATTGGGCAGTTTTTTGTAGTCAATCAACAGTTGGACGCGCTACAGGCGCAGGAAAAGACGCGTTTTGAAGAAATCCACCGCAGCACCTAAAACAGCAGTTCCACTCTGGCGTCAGCATCTGCACTACCGGCTCAAGGAAGGTGCACTGATCGCCATCGGTGCCTTGTGCCTGTTCCTGATGATGGCCTTGTTGACCTATGGCAAGGACGATCCGGGCTGGAGTCATAACAGCAAAATCGACGATGTACAGAACTTCGGCGGGCCTGCCGGCTCGTACAGCGCCGATATTCTGTTCATGGTGCTGGGTTACTTCGCTTATATCTTCCCGCTGTTGCTGGCGATCAAGACTTACCAGATCTTCCGCCAACGCCATGAGCCGTGGCAGTGGAGTGGCTGGCTGTTTTCCTGGCGCTTGATCGGCCTGGTGTTTCTGGTGTTGTCGGGCGCGGCCCTTGCGCATATCCATTTCCATGCCCCAACCGGTTTGCCGGCCGGCGCCGGTGGTGCGCTGGGTGAAAGCCTGGGCGATCTGGCGAAAAACGCGCTGAATATTCAGGGCAGCACCCTGATGTTTATTGCGCTGTTTCTGTTTGGTCTGACCGTGTTCACCGATCTTTCGTGGTTCAAGGTGATGGACGTCACCGGCAAGATCACCCTCGACCTGTTCGAACTGTTTCAAGGCGCCGCCAATCGCTGGTGGGCTGCGCGCACCGAGCGCAAACAACTGGTTGCGCAACTGCGTGAAGTCGACGATCGGGTGCATGACGTAGTGGCGCCGACCGTGACCGACAAACGCGAGCAAGCCAAGGTCAAAGAGCGCTTGATCGAGCGTGAGCAGGCCCTGAGCAAGCACATGTCCGAGCGCGAGAAGCAGGTTCCGCCGGTGATTGCTCCAGCGCCGCCCAAAGCACCAGCGCCAAGCAAGCGCGTCGAGAAAGAGAAGCAGGCGCCGCTGTTCGTTGACAGTGCGGTGGAAGGCACCTTGCCGCCGATTTCGATTCTCGACCCGGCAGAAAAGAAACAGCTCAACTATTCGCCTGAGTCGCTGGCTGCGGTCGGCCACCTGCTGGAAATCAAACTCAAGGAATTCGGCGTCGAAGTCTCGGTGGATTCGATTCACCCGGGCCCGGTGATTACCCGTTACGAGATTCAACCGGCGGCCGGGGTAAAAGTCAGCCGTATTTCCAACCTGGCCAAAGACCTTGCACGTTCGCTGGCAGTAACCAGTGTGCGGGTGGTGGAAGTGATTCCCGGCAAGACCACAGTTGGCATCGAGATTCCCAACGAAGACCGGCAGATCGTGCGCTTCTCCGAAGTGCTGTCGACCCCGGAATATGATGACGCCAAGTCCCCCGTCACCTTGGCCCTGGGCCATGACATCGGTGGCAAACCGATCATCGTCGACCTGGCGAAAATGCCGCACTTGCTGGTGGCCGGTACGACCGGTTCCGGTAAGTCGGTGGGTGTGAACGCGATGATTCTGTCGATCCTGTTCAAGTCAGGCCCGGAAGACGCCAAGCTGATCATGATCGACCCGAAAATGCTGGAGTTGTCGATCTACGAAGGCATTCCGCACCTGCTGTGCCCGGTGGTCACCGACATGAAGGACGCCGCCAACGCACTGCGCTGGAGCGTGGCCGAGATGGAGCGTCGCTACAAGCTGATGGCGAAGATGGGCGTGCGTAACCTGTCCGGTTTCAACCAGAAGGTTAGAGAAGCGCAGGAAGCCGGTACGCCGCTGACAGATCCGTTGTACAACCGCGAAAGCATCCACGACGAAGCGCCGCTGCTGACCAAGTTGCCGACCATTGTGGTGGTGGTCGACGAGTTCGCCGACATGATGATGATCGTCGGCAAGAAAGTTGAAGAGCTGATCGCGCGGATCGCCCAGAAAGCCCGTGCGGCCGGCATTCACCTGATCCTCGCGACCCAGCGTCCGTCGGTGGACGTGATCACCGGTCTGATCAAGGCCAACATTCCGACCCGTATGGCGTTCCAGGTATCAAGCAAGATCGACTCGCGAACCATCATCGACCAGGGTGGCGCCGAGCAATTGCTGGGTCACGGTGACATGCTCTACATGCCGCCAGGCACCAGTCTGCCGATTCGTGTCCATGGTGCGTTCGTTTCCGACGATGAAGTTCACCGGGTGGTTGAAGCGTGGAAACTGCGCGGCGCGCCGGAATACAACGATGACATTCTCGCCGGTGTCGAAGAGGCCGGTAGCGGCTTTGACGGCGGCAGCGGCGGTGGCGACGATGACAGCGAAACCGACGCGCTTTACGACGAAGCGGTGCAGTTCGTGCTGGAAAGCCGCCGCGCCTCTATCTCGGCGGTTCAACGCAAACTCAAGATCGGCTACAACCGTGCTGCGCGCATGATCGAAGCCATGGAAATGGCCGGGGTCGTGACGTCCATGAATACCAACGGTTCGCGCGAAGTGCTTGCCCCAAGCCCAATGCGCGACTGACCGGTGCCGCGTGAGATCACGCGGCATGCCATTCAAACGAATATCAAAGAGGACTCCCATGCGTCTTATCCGCATGTTGTTGCTGCCGGTACTGGCTTTAACCACACTCTCGGCCCACGCCGATGACAAGGACGTGGCGCGTCTGACCCAACTGCTCGAAAAGTCGCAGACCCTGACCGCACGTTTCTCGCAACTGACCCTCGACGGCAGCGGCACTCAGTTGCAGGAAACCGCTGGCGAGATGTCCTTGCAGCGTCCGGGCCTGTTCTACTGGCACACCGATGCGCCACAAGAGCAACTGATGGTGTCTGATGGCAAGAAAGTTTCCTTGTGGGACCCGGACCTGCAACAGGTCACCATCAAGAACCTCGATCAGCGCCTGACCCAGACTCCAGCACTGTTGCTGTCCGGTGATGTGTCGAAAATCAGTCAGAGCTTCGCCATCACATCCAAGGAAGCCGGCGGCGTGATCGACTTCACGCTCAAGCCCAAGACCAAAGACACGCTGTTCGACAGCCTGCGTCTGTCGTTCCGCAACGGCATGGTCAATGACATGCAGATGATCGACAGCGTCGGCCAGCGCACTAATATCCTGTTCACCGGGGTCAAGGCCAACGAGCCGATTCCGGCCTCCAAGTTCAAGTTCGTCATCCCTAAAGGGGCGGACGTAATTCAAGAGTAAGACGCCGGATCAGTGTGGGAGCGGGCTTGCTCGCGAATGCGGTGTATCAGTCACCATCTATGCTGTCTGACATACCACATTCGCGAGCAAGCCCGCTCCCACAGGTACCGCGGTGTTCATCCGGCTTGAGCGTTAAGCAATAACCCGAGGTTTTAACCATACGTGATGGACCTGTTTCGTAGTGCTCCGATAGCTCAGCCGTTGGCCGCCCGTTTACGTGCGGCCAACCTGGACGAGTATGTCGGTCAGGAACACCTGTTGGCCCGCGGCAAGCCGCTGCGCGAGGCGCTGGAGCAGGGTGCCTTGCACTCGATGATTTTCTGGGGGCCGCCAGGCGTGGGTAAAACCACCCTGGCGCGGCTGCTGGCGGAAGTCTCGGATGCGCACTTCGAAACCGTCTCGGCGGTGCTGGCGGGGGTAAAGGAGATCCGTCAGGCGGTGGAAGTCGCCAAACAGCAGGCCGGACAATATGGCCGTCGAACCATTCTGTTCGTCGACGAAGTGCACCGCTTCAACAAATCGCAACAAGATGCCTTTCTGCCGTACGTCGAAGACGGCACGCTGATTTTCATCGGTGCGACCACCGAAAACCCGTCGTTCGAACTGAACAACGCACTGTTGTCCCGTGCGCGCGTTTACGTGCTCAAGAGCCTCGATGAAACCGCACTGCACAAACTGGTGCAGCGGGCGTTGACCGAAGAGCGCGGCCTGGGCAAGCGCCAGCTGAGCCTCGGCGATGACGGCTTCAAGATGTTGCTGAGCGCCGCTGACGGTGATGGCCGGCGTCTGCTCAATCTGTTGGAAAACGCCTCCGACCTGGCCGAAGACGGCACGGAGATCGGCATCGACCTGTTGCAAAGCCTGCTGGGCGACACCCGGCGACGTTTCGACAAGGGCGGCGAAGCTTTCTACGATCAGATTTCCGCGTTGCACAAATCGGTGCGTGGCTCCAACCCGGACGGCGCGTTGTACTGGTTCGCGCGGATGCTCGACGGTGGCTGCGATCCGTTGTACCTGGCCCGGCGCGTGGTGCGCATGGCCAGCGAAGACATTGGCAATGCCGACCCGCGGGCCTTGAGCCTGTGCCTGGCCGCGTGGGATGTGCAGGAGCGGCTTGGCAGCCCCGAAGGCGAGTTGGCGGTCGCACAGGCGATTACCTATCTGGCCTGCGCGCCGAAAAGCAACGCCGTGTATATGGGCTTCAAAGCCGCCATGCGCAGCGCCGCCGAGCACGGTTCGCTGGAAGTCCCGCTGCATTTGCGCAATGCCCCGACCAAGCTGATGAAGCAACTCGGTTATGGCGACGAATACCGTTATGCCCATGATGAGCCGGACGCTTACGCCGCCGGCGAAGATTATTTCCCGGAGGAGCTGGAACCGCAGTCGTTCTACCGACCGGTGCCGCGAGGTCTGGAATTGAAGATTGGCGAGAAGCTCAATCACCTTGCACAACTCGACCGTCTTAGCCCGAAACAGCGGAGAAAGTAGTGATTCGAACTATTCTTGCGGTGTCCGTGGCCGGTATCGCTGGTACATTACTGCGTTTCGCAGCTGGCAATTGGGTCAATGCCAATTGGCCGCGGCATTTTTATGCGGCAACCCTGGCCGTCAATCTGGTGGGCTGTCTGATCATCGGTTTGCTTTACGGGCTGTTTCTGATGCGCCCCGAAGTGCCGATTGAAATTCGCGCTGGCCTGATCGTCGGTTTTGTCGGCGGTCTGACGACCTTTTCATCCTTTTCACTGGATACGCTACGTTTGCTGGAAAGCGGGCAGGCACCGATAGCCTTCGGTTATCTGGCGATCAGCGTATTCGGCGGGCTGCTCGCGACGTGGGCTGGCCTATCCTTGACCAAACTTTGATAAACGAGAGACCGACATGCTCGATTCCAAACTGTTACGTAGCAACCTTCAGGACGTAGCGGACCGCCTGGCATCCCGTGGCTATGCCTTGGATGTTGCGCGCATCGAAGCGCTGGAAGAACAGCGCAAGACCGTCCAGACCCGCACCGAAGCACTGCAGGCTGAACGTAATGCGCGCTCCAAATCCATCGGCCAGGCCAAGCAGCGCGGTGAAGACATCGCACCGTTGATGGCGGACGTCGAGCGCATGGCGAACGAGCTCGGTGTCGGCAAGTTCGAGCTGGACGCGATCCAGACCGAGCTGGACGCGATTGTGCTGGGCATTCCTAACCTGCCACACGAGTCGGTGCCGATTGGTTCCGACGAAGACGGCAACGTCGAAGTGCGCCGTTGGGGCACGCCGACCGCCTTCGATTTCGAAATCAAGGACCACGTTGCGCTGGGCGAGAAGTTCGGCTGGCTGGACTTTGAAACCGCCGCCAAGCTGTCTGGCGCCCGTTTCGCCTTGCTGCGCGGGCCGATCGCTCGTCTGCACCGCGCCCTCGCACAGTTCATGATTAACCTGCACACCAGCGAGCACGGCTACGAAGAGGCCTACACGCCTTATCTGGTTCAGGCGCCGGCCTTGCAGGGCACCGGTCAACTGCCGAAGTTCGAGGAAGACCTGTTCAAGATCAGCCGCGAAGGCGAAGCCGATCTGTACCTGATTCCGACCGCTGAAGTGTCGCTGACCAACATCGTGGCTGGCGAAATCATCGACGCCAAACAGCTGCCGATCAAATTCGTGGCTCACACGCCATGCTTCCGCAGTGAAGCCGGCGCGTCGGGTCGTGACACTCGCGGGATGATTCGTCAGCACCAGTTCGACAAGGTCGAAATGGTCCAGATCGTTGAACCATCGACTTCGATGGAAGCGCTGGAAGGCCTGACCGCCAACGCCGAGAAAGTCCTGCAATTGCTGGAACTGCCTTACCGCACCATCGCGCTGTGCACCGGCGACATGGGCTTCAGCGCGGTCAAGACTTACGACCTGGAAGTGTGGATTCCGAGCCAGGACAAATACCGTGAAATTTCGTCGTGCTCCAACTGCGGCGATTTCCAGGCCCGTCGTATGCAAGCGCGTTTCCGTAACCCGGAAACCGGCAAGCCTGAGCTGGTTCACACCCTGAACGGTTCCGGTCTGGCGGTCGGTCGTACCCTGGTGGCGGTGCTGGAGAACTATCAGCAGGCCGACGGTTCGATCCGTGTGCCAGCCGTGCTCAAGCCGTACATGGGCGGCCTTGAGGTCATCGGCTAAATGGAATTTCTGCCGCTGTTTCACAACCTGCGCGGCAGTCGTGTGTTGGTCGTCGGTGGAGGGGAGATTGCCTTGCGCAAATCCCGTCTGCTGGCCGATGCCGGTGCGCTGCTGCGGGTCGTTGCACCCGAGATCGAAGCCCAGCTGCGTGAGTTGGTGCAGAACAGTGGCGGCGAGCTGGTGTTGCGCGGCTATCGTGAGTCGGACCTCGACGGTTGCGGGCTGATCATTGCCGCCACCGACGACGAACCGCTGAATGCGCAAGTCTCCGAGGATGCTCATCGGCGCTGTGTGCCGGTCAACGTGGTGGATGCGCCGGCCTTGTGCAGCGTGATCTTCCCGGCGATCGTCGACCGTTCGCCGTTGGTGATTGCCGTTTCCAGCGGCGGCGATGCGCCGGTGCTGGCACGGTTGATCCGCGCCAAACTGGAAACCTGGATTCCCTCGACCTACGGCCAACTGGCCGGGTTGGCGGCGCGTTTTCGCAACCAGGTCAAAGGTCTTTTCCCGGATGTGCAGCAGCGTCGGGCATTCTGGGAGGATGTTTTCCAGGGACCGATCGCTGATCGTCAACTGGCCGGGCAGGGCGCTGAAGCCGAGCGTTTGTTGCTGGCAAAAATCAACGGTGAATCCCCAAACGCCCCGGGTGAGGTCTATCTGGTAGGCGCGGGCCCTGGTGATCCGGACCTGCTGACTTTCCGCGCCTTGCGACTGATGCAGCAAGCCGATGTGGTGCTGTATGACCGTCTGGTGGCACCGGCGATTCTTGAGCTGTGCCGTCGCGATGCCGAGCGGATTTACGTCGGTAAGCGACGCGCCGATCACGCCGTGCCTCAGGATCAGATCAACCAGCAATTGGTGGGTCTGGCTAAGCAGGGCAAGCGTGTCGTGCGGTTGAAGGGCGGTGATCCGTTCATCTTTGGCCGTGGCGGCGAAGAGATCGAAGAACTGGCGGCCCATGGCATCCCGTTCCAGGTCGTGCCGGGTATCACCGCCGCCAGCGGTTGCGCGGCCTATGCCGGGATTCCGCTGACCCACCGTGATTACGCGCAGTCTGTGCGCTTTGTCACCGGCCACCTGAAGGATGGCACCACGGATCTGCCGTGGAGCGATCTGGTCGCGCCAGCGCAAACCCTGGTGTTTTACATGGGGCTGGTGGGGTTGCCGATCATCTGCGAACAGTTGATCAAGCACGGTCGTTCGGCGGACACGCCGGCGGCGTTGATCCAGCAGGGTACGACGCCGAATCAGCGCGTGTTCACCGGCACGCTGGCCAACCTTCCACAGCTGGTGGCGGAGCATGAGGTTCATGCACCGACGTTGGTGATCGTGGGAGAAGTGGTGCAACTTCGCGAGAAACTCGCGTGGTTTGAAGGCGCCCAGTCTCAAGTCTGATGTTGGTCAGTGGTACCGTGTCGCGCCCATCGCGGGCAAGCCTTGCTCCTACAGGTTATGTGTCGATCACATTATTGTGGTCCGACATCAATCCGTAGGAGCAAGGCTTGCCCGCGATGAGGCCATCAAAACCAACGCATCTTTCGGATCAAACCTCGGCTTTACGCCAAACCCCTTTCCCGCTCAACCGCTCCCGATCATGGGCCGCAGTGAAATCCTGCGCCGGTCCCTTCGGCACAATGCCAGTCGGATTGATCGTGCGATGGCTGGCGTAGTAGTGCCCCTTGATGTGGGCAAAGTCCACGGTGTCGCTGATCCCCGGCCACTGATACAACTCGCGTAGCCAGTTCGACAGGTTCGGGTAATCGGCGATCCGCCGCAGATTGCATTTGAAGTGGCTGTAATACACCGCATCGAAGCGAATCAGCGTCGTGAACAGCCGAATGTCCGCTTCAGTCAGGTACTCGCCCGCCAGATAGCGCTTCTCACCCAGTCGGTTTTCCAGCCAGTCGAGTTCACTGAACAGCTGATCAAAAGCTTCTTCATATGCCGTTTGTGAGGTGGCAAACCCTGCGCGATACACGCCGTTGTTCACCGCCGGATAAATTCGCGCATTCAGCTCATCGATTTCAGCGCGCAACGGTTGCGGGTAGAAGTCCAGACCGTTGCCGGTCAAACCGTCAAAAGCACTGTTGAACATGCGGATGATTTCCGCCGATTCGTTGCTGACGATGCGTTTTTGCAGGTTGTCCCAAAGCACTGGCACCGTTACACGGCCGGTGTAGTTGGCGGTGTCGGCGGTGTAGCGCTGGTGCATGAAGTTGAAATGGTCGAGCTTGTCGCCGGTGGAGCCGAAGGTCTTGTCGAAGGTCCAGCCGTTTTCCAGCATCAGCCAGCTGACCACCGACACATCAACCAGGCTTTCCAGGCCTTTGAGCTTGCGCAGAATCAGCGTTCGGTGGGCCCAGGGGCAGGCGAGCGAGACATAGAGGTGATAGCGACCGGCTTGTGCGGGGAAGCCGCCTTCGCCGCTGGGGCCGGGTTTGCCGTCAGCAGTCAGCCAGTTGCGGCGCTGTGCTTGTTCACGCTGGAACGCGCCGTCCTTGCTGCTTTCATACCACTGATCACGCCAGTGCCCTTCAATCAGCAAACCCATCTCGAACTCCTCGGTCGTTAAACGTTGGAGTTGAGTCTATGCCGATGGCTTCGAACAAAAAGCGCAAAGGTTGAGCGTTAATGATCGATTAAATAGATTTATCGCGCGCGTCCCAGAACTGCTGGGCTTTGACGAAGGCTTCATCACGCGGTGTACCGAGACCGCGCAAGGCTAACGCCATGGTCGAAATCAACGCCATGTGTGGATAGCTGTCGACCACATCGCCGCGCCATACGGCTTTCAAGTGTTCAGGATCAAGGGTTGCCGGTTTGACGTGACGCTGAGCCGACAGCTGCGGCCATTCCTCGTCCCAGCTCTCACCGCCGGTGGTGCCGTACAGGTGACTGTCGGCGTCCGGGTTGATCTCGATTTCGCCGCCCTCGCCCTTGATCACGATCACGTTATCGCCGAGCAAGCCACTGGCGTCGCGGTGCACGCCCTGATAGCCCGGGTGGAAGATGCTTTGCAGGCCGCAGCGCGCGCCCAGCGGATTGAGAATCCGTGCCAGCGAGTGGATCGGCGAGCGCAGGCCCAGGGTGTTGCGCAGGTCGATCATCCGTTGCAATTGCGGCGCCCAGTCGCCCAGCGGGATGAACGCCAGATTGCCTTGTTCCAGCGCTGTGCCCACTTGTTGCCAGTTGCGGCACAGCGGGATCTGCAACTGTTCGAGCAGTTGCTCGCTGTACAGCCGCCCGGCGGTATGCGCGCCACCGCCGTGCATCAGGATCCGCACACCGTTTTGTGCCAGGCACTTGGCGGCCAGTAAATACCACGGCAGGTGACGCTTCTTGCCGGCGTAGGTCGGCCAGTCCAGATCGACGCCCAGCGCTGGCGCGTTCAGCCGTTCGCGCAAGGCTTCGGTGAAGCCCGCCAGTTCTTCAGGGCTTTCTTCCTTGTGCCGCAACAGCATCAGGAAGGCGCCGAGTTGAGTGTCCTCGACCTTGTCGTCGAGCAGCATGCCCATGGCCTCGCGGGCCTCTTCGCGGGTCAGGCTGCGAGCGCCGCGTTTGCCTTTGCCGAGAATCCGCACGAACTGCGCGAAAGGGTGTTCGGCAGGTGTTTCAGTGATCAGTGGGGCGAAATCGGTCATAGACAATTCGTCGGTTTAGGCAGGCCCGCCAGCTTGGCGGCAAGTTTGGCGGGAGTGCCTTTGAACAATCGGTTCAGGTGCAGGCTGTTGCCTTTGTCCGGGCCCAGCTTCAGCGCGGTGTATTTGATCAGCGGACGGGTGGCCGGCGACAGCTGGAACTCTTGATAGAAGCCACGCAGCAGCTCAAGGATTTCCCAGTGTTCTGGGCTCAGCTCAAGTTCTTCGGCGGCGGCCAGGGCCGCGGCGACTTCGGTGGACCAGTCACCGAGATCAACCAGGTAACCGTCCTTGTCCAGGTCGATTCGACGTGCACCTACGGTGAGCGAGTTCATAACCAGCTGTTGACCTTATCGTAGTGAATCGACAGTTCGACGAAGGCCGGATAGTCGACGCTTTTGACCCAGTCAGGCACTTGCAATCCGCGGGCCTGAACGTCTTCGTCGAGGACGAACAGGCGCAAGGTTTCGCTTTGTGCTTGCAGCGCGCTGAGTGGCGCAGTGCCGGCTTGCAAGGCGTAAACCGCATCGCCGCTGAGCAGAACGGCATCGCTCGCGCCGAGCAGGCGCAGGCAACTGGTCAGCCGGTTGTCGGTAAACGGCGAGTGAGACAATACATGCAAAGTCGACATCAGAGGGTGATCACTTGGTCATAACGGTCAATAACAGCCGAGATTTGCTCAGCAGCCAGCACATGCAACGGGTCGAGGCTCAAGGCCGTCGGCACCAGGCCGCGAGCCGTTGCGCTGTCGCCACACACATACAGGTCTTCTATACCAAACAACCCAAGCGCCTGCAGGTTGGCGCTGAGGTCTTTTTGTTGCACGGCTTTGGCGTCCTGCCGGGTCGCCAACTGGAACACGCCGTCATCGAGAAACAGCAGGCCGATCGGCAAATCGAAGGCGCCGCCGGCGAGTACGATATCCAGAGCTTCACGGGCGCCTGGGCCAGACCAAGGCGCCTGCCGGCTGATAATCAGCAAGGATTTAGGCATGGTTTATGGCCCTCCAAAACAGATCAGGCGATCGGCGTCTTGCACCGCATCGTGCAACTGCCCAAGCCCGGACAATTCCCACGGTGCGCTGACATTGATTGCCGTTCGCTGATAACGCCTGGCTTCTTCTTCATCCAGCACACCACGGCGCAAGGCTGCGGCAATACAGACCACGCCGTCGAGTTGGTGCTCGCTGACAAAGTTGCGCCATTGCAGCGCCAGGTCCTGCTCATCCTGTGGCGTGACGACGTTGCTCGACGCGTTGTAAACGCCGTCCTGATAGAAAAACAGCCGCACAATCTCGTGACCACCGGCCAGCGCTGCCTGAGCAAACAGCAGGGCGCGGCGCGAGGAGGGCGCGTGTGCGGCGGAAAACAGCGCAATGGCGAACTTCATGGCGAACTCTGACAACAAATCTGTGGCCATGATAAAGCTTTATCGGCGGTGCGGCGAAGGGCGATTCAGCGCGGCATGTAGCCCAGCTGCCAGCGCCGCGGAATCTTCAGCGAAACAACCCCAAGCACACCGGCCAGCAGGCCACTGGCGTACAGGGCTTGCAGGCCGAGATGGTGTTCGAGCACCGCACCGATGACGGCACCGGCAAACATTCCGGTCCAAGGGATCAACTGCACCCGCCAGCCATTCCGGCGTTCGCCGAGCAACCAGCGTCCCAGGCCGCGACCGAAGCGCGACAGGGCGCCGGTGACATAGGTCAGCCCGACCGGAAAGCCATTGACCTGTTCGACAGCGGCATTGAGCATCCCCATGGCGATGATCGCCGCCAGCAACGCCGGATATTTAGCCTCGAATGGCCACGCAGCCGCGGCGCACAGCAGGGTGGCGATGCTCAGCATCAATGGCAGGGCGCGTCGACCGCCCATGCGACTGACCACAATACCCAATGCGTTGCCGGCGATGAACATGGCGACCAGCACCAGCAAGCGCACGGTCAGGAGCAGATCACCGTCACTGATCGCAACCGCCAGGCGGGTGGTGTTACCACTCATGAATGAGACAAAGTCGCCGGTGGCCATGAAGCCGATGGCGTCCGTCATGCCGGCCAGCACCGAGAGGCTTGCGACCAGCAACATACCGATCCGCCCGCGCCATTTCTGCACGTGCAACAGGCCGGGTGTATGGGCGCGATTAGGTGAAGACGGCAGCATTCGTCAGCTCTCAAGACCATGCAGTTTACGATATTCCTCCCAGTCCATGCCGGCCATTTGCGCCACTTCCTTGTGTACCTCCAGCCGTTGGGCTTCATAGTCCTCAACAGTGGCGGCGGTCAATTGCAACGTCAGCTCCCAGGCGAACAAGCCCAGACGTTCAGCCTCCGCTTCGTAGGCTTCATGCAGCCGCTCGTTGCGATACTGCGCCATGGTTTCGCCCTTGGCCTGGGCAGCCAGAGGGTTCAGGTGATCGAGTTCTTCGCGTAACGCCGGTCGCGCATTGAGAAACCGTTGCAGCGCCAGTTCGTGTTGCGATTCGATGGGAGCCATGGACCATCCTTTTCAAAGAGAAAGCATAAGCTTCTTGATGGCGTTTGCCTTGACGCGAGTCAGGAGATCTTTTTCTTGTTGGCTTTGGCCTCGGCCGCCAGGCACTCCAGAGCAAACTGCTCGGTGTAGGTCATCTGGATCGGCGTGGTTTCGCCTTTGACGGTTCTTTCGCCATCGAGGATGTAACGAATGCGCTTGTCGGTCACGCCGATGCGTTTGGCGATCCACGACGGGGTCTGGCCGATCTGGCTGATCAGTTTGTCGGCGTAGTCGGTGGAAGGTTTGTAGAACTCGGCATTAGGGGTCATGGGCTTTCCAGAAGAAGTTGCGCGGCGCGAGGCGCCAATTATGGCGCGACAGGGTGCGCGAATCGGCGCGGCCTGTCGCGATCAATATAAAGTAAAGCATGAAGTAAAGCAGAGCGGCGCCGAGGACGGGGCATGTGGAACAGCTCAGCCTGGCACTTCGGGACAGCCGCTTGCAGTGATACAGTCAGCGTTTTGCGAATAAGGAAACACAATGCGTATTTTGATGGTGGCGCTGGCTGGTGTGTTGCTGGCGGGTTGCGCGGGATCGACGATGAAAGAAGCGCGCTCCCAGAACCCCTACAAGACGCTCGCCTCGAACAAGCCTGATCTGGTCGTCGCCCAGTGCGTGCAGTTTGCCTGGCAGGACGAGGCGGTGTTCGGTGTCGACGCCAGTGGCTACCTGCAACCCGGCGAAACCGGCGGCTTCACCGTTTACACCCGTTCGGCCGAGGCCTTCATCGACGTACAAGGCGGCGCATTGAAGTACTACGCCACGCTGGACAACTGGGTTGCCAAGCGCCGACTGGCAGCACTGGCAACCTGTTTGTGAGTCAGTGAAGGTTTAGCTATTTTGCTCGGTGGCCGTGAGGCGTTTCTGAAAAAAGAAGCGCTTACTGCCCAGCGGATAGTCGGCTATCTGCCCAACTTCGGTAAACCCCAGCTTCTTGTAAAACTCCGGTGCCTGGAATTCGAAGGTGTCGAGGTAGATCCCAATGCAGTTCTTCTCCCGCGCCAGCTCCTCGGCCATTTGCATCAGTCGTGAGCCGGTGCCCTGGCCGCGTGCCTGCTCGGGCACTGACAGCAGGTCGATGAACATCCATTGGTAAAACAGTTTTGCGTAGAGCCCGCCGAGGATCTCGTTGCTCTGTTCATCACGAACCAGCAGGGCGATTTCCTAGTAATGACCTTCGCCGGCATGGGCGATGTTATAGGCGCGCAAGGGGCTGATAATCGCCTGGCGTTCTTCGGGTAGAGGGTTTTGCGATAGCTCGATGCGCAGTTTCATTCGTGACGTCCTTGTAACGGTTTGGAGTGGCAACCGATATCGAGATTACCGCGTGCCGTTCTCCAAGTGAATGCCTGTGGCGTGTAACGGTCCTGAGGCGAATCGTTCTGATTGCGGGTTCGTGTTGTAGTCCTTTTGCCAGTCTAGACGTAGGGCTTCGTATATTTAACTGTATGGATAGCCAGTATTTATTGAGTCCCGCTCGGAAACGCTCCTGAAATACGGAAAAACCGGCCGTGGACTTCATCCGTCATTCGGTTAGGTTGAAAGCGTTCCTCAGGAAGGAACGTTCTTAATCAACGGAGTGAAAAATATGAACAAGCCACAAACTCAACCGCAACTCAAACACGGTCGTGTGACTACCCCGGCCAGCCGCGGCTCTGTCGCTATCGAAGTCGGCCTCCTGGAGGGTTGGCAGGTCAACGAAATGGAAGGCGGAAAGAACTTCCCTTCATTGACCGCCGGGCCATTCCCCGCACCGTACGAGACGGACAGCGCCAGCGTTGCACCACCGGCTGATGGTTTCATTCTCAGTGGTGGCAAGGCTGATGCTCGTGATTGCATCAACTACACCAACGAGGAAATGAGCAAAAAGCTCAATCGTCCTTTCATTTGGCCACTGCTTAACGTGAACCCGGGGCAGACCTTCCATGTCACCTGGCAGTACACGGCGCCTCACACCACTCGCGGTTACAGTTGGTTTATCACCAAGGATGGCTGGGACCCGAAACAGCGCATCAACCGTGCGCAGCTCGAGGCCAAACCGTTTGCTGAAGACTTCTACACGCAGGTGCCTTACTACGCACACAGCAGTGAACTCAAAGCCAAAGTCGAACATGAAGTGACATTGCCCGTGGGCAAGAAAGGTCATCACGTCATTGTGCTGCTGTGGATTGTCGCCAACACCGGCAATGCGTTCTATCAAGCCTTCGACGTGGACTTCAAGTAAGGCCTCGTTCGTAGCGTGAACAGGTTCTAAAGGATTGGAGCCGAAAGCCCGGTAGCGCTGCCGGGCTTTTTTGTTGCGTGCCGTCACAGTCCTCGACCTGATGGAATACTATGGCGCCCTCTGACAACAAACAGGATGGATTGTCATGTCGAACACGGCCGAGCGCGTCAACATCATCGAGTCCCAGGTGTTGTCCGACGACTGGTACCTGCTGAAGAAATTCACCTTCGATTACCTGCGCAACAATGGCGTTTGGCAGAGACAAACCCGTGAGGTCTACGACCGTGGTAATGGTGCAGCTATTCTGCTGTTCAACCGCGCGCAAAAAACCATCGTGCTGACACGCCAGTTCAGGTTGCCGGTCTTCGTCAACGGTCATGACGGCTTGCTGGTTGAAGTGGCTGCGGGTCTGCTGGAAGGCGCCTCGCCGCAGGAGCGCATTCGCGCCGAAGCGGAGGAGGAAACGGGTTATCGCGTTCACGATGTGCAGAAAGTATTCGAGGCTTACATGAGCCCAGGGTCGGTGACCGAGAAGCTGCATTTCTTTCTGGCTGAATATGATGCTGCTTCACGCGTCGGATCGGGTGGCGGGCTGGAGGCGGAAGCTGAAGACCTTGAGGTGCTGGAACTGAAGTTCGATGACGCACTTGAGGCGTTTTACAGTGGGCAGATCGTCGACGGAAAAACCATCATGCTGCTGCAGTACGCGGCGATGAAGGACATTTTTGCGGCGGTTCAGACCTGAATCTTCTGAAAGGCAAAAAAAAAGCCCGCGGGAGGGGGCGGGCTGAATGTTTCTTGAATGAGCGGCGGGGAATATAAGCGCTGAGGGCTGAAACTACTGTGAAAGATGTTTCATGCGTTATCCGCTCGACCGCTCGACCTATTAAGCCCACAGAACTCTAAACCGGGTGTAAGTTAGGTCCGGGCTTATCTCTCGTGAATGGAGGTGACTATGAGCGTTCCGCTGCTTAGCAAAATGCACATGAACGGTTATCAAGTGGTCAGCGTCAACAGTGGTCTCTGGAAGGTCTGTACTCGTAATGACCGGCTCGGGTCCTTTGGCACCCGAGAAGAAGCGTTGGCCTACGCGGCGTCGTTGCCCGCCCGTCAATCCAGAGTGAAACCCGTTTCCCACACACAGTGACGTGATTATCTGGAGATGTGTGTCTGCCTTTTCTCCAGCAGCCGCAAACAAAAAAAGAGCCCGCTTGCAGCGGGCTCTTTCGTCAGGAGTTATCGGTCGACTCAGGTTTGCGTCGATCCTTGCCAGAAGGATTTCCGGTGTTCAGAAGCCTTCTCTCCACCAGCACATTTTCAAGTGCCTGGCGGGCTGAAGGTTCCAGCTGATGTTCCCTTTCTTTGAGTTCAAGCAGGATCGGGCTGGACCAAGTGCGGTAGGTCCGCTCGGCAATTCGAATCGGGTTCATTTACGTCTCCCAGACCAAGTGCTCGCTAACAGCGCGGGGTGTTTCCATATCGCGAAAATCCTAGTCGAGAAACCTGGGTGTCGCCAGCCGCTATCACTTGTTGCCCTTGTGGTCGCCGCTAATGATTTTGCCGATCGGTGTGATGAGCTCGGGTCTCTGGTTCCTCACATTACCGATAGCCATGTCGACCTTGAACCACTCGAAGATTTCGGTGGGTTCACCCTGATTCAACACCATCTGCTCAGCGCGTTCCTTTGGCATTGCCAGGTTGAGCCATTCTCGGGCCAACTCCGGCGATAGAACCACCGGTCGCCGATCATGTACATCGACCATGCCACCGATATTGTCTGCGGTGAAAATAACAAAACCATCGTCCTCCTTCGGTTCCCGGCCACCCGCAGGGTACTGACCAATGGCGGCGCAGAGAATGGGAGCTCGATCCCGGCGTCGAACGAGGTAGGGCTGTTTATTCGGGCCACCTTCATAGACCCACTCGAACCAGTTATCGATGGGCGCGATCGCGCGGTGTGGCCAGATTGCCCGGAAGAACGAGCCATGTGCGACTTTTTCGACCCGGGTATTGATCGGTACAGAGTGGTCTTTCGACCAATTCGGTCGCCATCCCCAGCGCACCCGATCAGCGTGCAAGGTTTCGCCTTCGAGGTGAAGGAGAGCGACCTGAGTCGATGGCGCAACGTTGTACAGATCCAGAGGCTCGTCGCCCACTGTGTTGACCAGAGCATTGGGCATGCTCAGCGCCGCGACGAAGTCGTGGATGCCTCGGTACTGTGAAAGTCGTCCACACATTGGAAAATCCTCCGGTGGAGATTTCAGCTTAGCCGAGCCGCGTACGGGAAGGTGGATCTATGCCGGAAACTGGCTGCTTTGGCAGGCCAATCGTCCGTAATGCGACCCTGATAGGACTTTGAGTGGTGTACGGTCGGCAGGACGCCGGAAGAGTTTTGAGCGCTTCGCGAGTAGTGGGTTTTTCACCAAACCCCAGAAACGTTAAAGCCCTGAATAATCAGGGCTTTAACGTACAAATATGGCGGAGGCGATGTCCGCCTCCGTAGAACTTTATGCCGTGCCATACCGTCTCAATATCACAAGTAAAGCCTTGTATCTACTTGCTATAAAGCCATTTATTTGCCTGTTACCGCATCAGCTCGTATCATCCAGTTGCAACCATATTGATGGGTGTATGTAGGGGTACGACTTGAGGGGGTGTGGACCATGCCGCGTAAAGCCATTGAACTGAATCCGCTGACGGTTTCCCGACTGGTCGAACCCGGACTGCATTTTGTGGGCGGTATTCCAGGATTAGCACTCCAGGTGCTACCCACCGGGGCGCGCACTTGGGTTCTCCGCATGACTGTAGGCGCCAAACGCAGAGACATGGGCCTGGGTGGATACCCGGCCGTAACGCTCGCCCAAGCCCGCGAAGCTGCACGTGAAGCACGCGCCAAGGTACGCCAGGGCGTTGACCCTATCGAGGAATCTCGCGCCGCACGTAGCGCCCTGAAAGCGGCGCAAGCGGCAGCCCTCACATTTGAGCAATGCACGGATGGGTTTCTGACCGCCCACAAGGACGGATGGAAGAACGCCAAGCACGCACAGCAATGGCGTAATACTTTGACCACCTATGCGTTTCCCGTGATGGGTTCCTTACTGGTGCGGGATATTGGCCTGCCCCATGTCTTGGCAGCGCTGGAACCCATCTGGCGCGACAAAACCGAAACAGCGTCCAGATTAAGGGGGCGCATTGAACAAGTCCTGGATTGGGCAACCGTGCGCGGCTATCGGGCCGGAACCAATCCGGCACGCTGGCGCGGCCACCTCGACAAGCTCCTACCCAAGCCTGGAAAGATTGCCAAGGTCGAACATCACGCCGCGCTGCCAGCAGGTGAGTCGGGCGCTTTTATGGAGAAACTGCGCCAGTTGAAGGGCATGGGCGCGCGGGCGCTGGAGTTTGCAATCCTGACCGCCACCCGTAGCGGCGAAGTGCGCGGGGCCAAATGGGCCGAATTCGATTTGAGCGCGAAGACCTGGACGATTCCCGCCGAGCGGATGAAAGCCGGCAAAGAACACAGGGTTCCACTATCTCCCGCTGCGCTTGCACTGATTAAAGTCTTGCCCAAGATAGCCGGGAGTGAACTGGCCTTCACCGCGCCACGTGGCGGCGCCCTGTCGGACATGACGCTTACCGCTGTTGTCCGCCGCATGAACGTAGCCGCTGTGCCTCACGGTTTCCGCAGCACGTTCCGCGATTGGGCCTCAGAGCGGACCAATTACCCTAGGGACGTGGCTGAGATGGCCCTGGCTCATTCCATCGGGGACAAGGTTGAGGCTGCCTATCGACGTGGCGACTTGTTCGATAAGCGCCGCAAGATGATGGACGACTGGGCCGCTTTCCTGTCACGTCTAGAACAGCCAGGGCAAGTCATCGACATAAACAGCAAACGAGCTTAATCAGTTTTGCCCCGGCTAGGCCCGCGAACCGAACAGCGGGACACCTTCACCCGCCTGCCGGGGCACCTCATTGAAGGGCACTTGAAGGAGTGCAGCATGGGAACATTGACCGAGATGCTTAAGCAGCAAGGGCCAAGCCTTTGCATTGATGATTTGGCCGCTGCATGGGGCGACCAAACAGCAATGAGCGGTCACTTGGATGCAATAGCCAAAAGAAATTGGGTGCTAGGCGAACTGCAAGAAGCGATTAACGGAGGCGCGGTACAAATCTTTGACACCGTAGGCAACCGTGAGCGGTCATATCGTCTCCGCGACGCCCCAGCACTGGAGCGCCATCGCGTTCGGATGCTGCCTCAAAGCTTCAACGCATGGCTAGAAAAACAGGGGCAGCCGCTTCTACTCAACGCACCCTTACTCGGTGCCAGCCAAAACTCTCAATCAATAAAACCGGTCCCCCGCCAGGAAGCCCAAGACTTAGAATTACTCGCCAAGCTGCGAGAGTTAGGATTCGACCCAGCTGCGCTACCACCCATTCAACCGGGACTACCTGGACCAAAAGCTGCCGCCTCCGAAGCACTAGGGAGCAATGGGATTTGGAGCGGGTCAACAGTCTTTAACAAAACTTGGGAACGACTTACCAAGAACAAGGAAATTCAATACCGGTCCAGCTCTTCGTAGGTGTCCTCCCCCGAACTGGGGCATAGGGGGACTCTTGCGAGGGAGGATACCGCAGGTGAAAAAGTTCATGTCGTGACATTCCCCGCGACGCCAATACATGGCGTGGCCCGCGAACCGGAAACCGACATGAAAACCAATCTCCCTATCCCTTCTGCGCTGGCAAACTTCGATAGCCTTCCAGATTCCGCGCATGTGCGCTTACCTGTAGTCATCGCGCTTAAAGGCGTTTCCGCAGCAACAATCTGGCGCTGGGTCAAAGCAGGCATTCTTCCCGCACCCGTCAAGCTGGGGCCGAACACCACCGCCTGGCGCGTGGGTGACCTGCGCTGCACACTGGGGGCAAAGTAATGGAAGCCTTCAGCGACAGCCTAGCCACCTACCTCAAGCGCAAACCCTCGGCGATGCGCATTGTTAAAGCCCTGACCTCCAACAGCTACGTTAGCCGGGAGGGTATCGACCAGGTGGCAGGCGTAAGCAACGGTCCTGAGGAAATTCGACAGCTTCGGCGTCGAGGTCTGGCAATCCCTTGCCAACGCGTTTGCATGAGGGACCGCGACGGGCGAGCAACTCACCCTGGCCGGTACTCCCTAACCCTAGCCGACCGCTCTGTTCTCCAAGAAGTCCTGGCCTACCTCAACGGTGCCGCAGTATGACCAGCCCAAGTAATACGCCGAGCGCAGTTGCGCAGGCATGGGCCAAGGCGGCGAATACCGCTGGTGGGTGGCATCCTCTCAATGCCTTAACGTTAGCCAGTGAAACCCGCTGGCTAGTTGATGGAGTCATCCCCGCCGCTAGCATTGTATGGGTGACCGGCAAGCCAGCGTGTGGCAAGACCTTCACCATGATGGACATGGCGGCATGCGTATCTAGCGGGCGCCGCTGGCAGGGCCGCCAGTGCGACCAGGCACTAGTCATCTATGTGGCTGCCGAGGGGGGCACGGATATTCACATCCGGCGAGCCGCCGCAGAACTCGCCGCTGGCGTCACAGGGTCGCTTCTCATTGTTCAGGCACGCCCCAGAATCGACGAGGCAGAAGGCCTGGCTGAATTGATGTCTTTGGTGCAGGAAGCCACCGGGGAAGGTATTCGCTTTGAACATGTGACTAAGGTTTCAGACGCCGTACGCGACTTTGAACAGTCCTTGAAGCCCGAAGAATTAGCAAAGTACCAGAGGGCGGAACGTTACGAGAATTTGAGCTACTGGGTCGAGGAAGGCAACAGCCTGGACGTGGACGACGCCTCAGAGCTAAGGCGACTTGAAAGAGAGTTGACCCCCGAGGAAAAGAAATGGGGCGAGAACAAGAGAAATGATTGGGGTTTTGCCCTTGCAGAAAGTCGCCTTTCGCCAATCGATAAGGCTGCATTCAAGTACAACGGCCTTGTCGATGCTCCGGCTGACATGGATTCGCGAAAGGTGCTTCTCATCATCGATACCTTTTCTCAAACCGCCGCAGATGATTCAAAGCCCGTGGTTAGTCGGTACATGAAGAACCTGCGCGAACTGGTGGAACAGTCCGGCGATAAGGTCAGCGTTGTAGTTGTTGACCACCTTACAAAGTCCGGCGATTCCTACATGGGGTCCCTAGCGAAACAAGGCGACACCGACGCCATGATAGAGATTGAGCGCAAGGGCCAGCTTGTCACAGTGACTTGCCCGGAGAAGATGAAGGCGGCGAAACCATTCGACCCAATCCACCTTGAGCTGGTGGAGTACACGATTGGGGATCACTCCGACGCCCAAGGACGACCATTAACCAGTTTGATAATGCAGGATGGAGAGAGGGTCCATCGACTGCGCAAAGCCGCTGGAGCTAGTACGGAAACCGCCGCTACCATCGTCCTGGAATTACTGGCAGACGATAGCCCATGCGACCAGGAGAGCTTACGCGCCAAGTTTTCCTCCCACTCGTCGAACGCGGGCAAAAAGGCCGACACCGTTCGACGCGCATTTTCTCGCGCAATCGAGAGCCTCTCAGACGACGAAGTTATCCAGCAGACCGGCGACGTCGTGTCTTTCTCGCTTATCTCATCCCTTCCCCCAGCATGACGGACAGACACCGGACACCACCCCCTTTCACAGAAAGGGGGGATGTCTGTCCACTTCCCGCCGTCCGTCAAAGCAATGTCCGGCACTTGCCGAATAGAAATTTATCCTTATAAATCAATCAGTAAAAACCGAACGTCTGGCCGTTATGATTTAACCCCGGACATTGTTCGTGGCCTATGTCCGCTGCATGTCCGGCTCAATGTCCGACGGTTTGTCTCGTAACGCGAACGCGCCGAATTTGCGCATTACAGCGAATACGCAGAACTTGCGGATTGAGGGCGACACGCTGCCCTATACAGCGACCCCGCACGCTTCGCACGCGTGCGCGTACTGGCCTCTAAATATCCAGCCCTTTTAAGGCGTGAGTTTCTTAGTGCCCTGCCTCTGAAATACGCTCCCTTTTTGAAGCGTACCTGTTTCGGGCAGGCAAGGCGCCACGACAAGTCATAGCAGGGCTATTGCTTGGAGGGCTGGTCTGGATGGGTTTTCTTCCACTGGCGATAGCCCATTACAACCGTGAGAAATTCTTGCTGCATTTGGTCTTTGCTCATGCGCTGGTGAGTAAGCATGTTCCGTTGCGCGTCGTTATCAAGGGTCGTATTGATGGCTCCGGTGACGCCTTGATACTCCTTCGCACATTGCATGGCCAGAGCCAGGGCTACGGTTCCCGCGTCTGAGATACCATCATCGACAGTTGGAACCTTTGCGCTTGCACAAGCATTTTCGACTTTCAAAGCATCCATCACTTGCGGTGCAACATCAGCAAATGCTGATTCGGCCGTAAGAACAACCATAGCGATAATCAGAGAGCGAAACGTCATGTCTTTTCTCTGTTATTCAAAGAGCGCTTGGACGCGGGCCTAAACATATATCACCCACCTACGCCAAGGCCTAGCGCATTTTCCGCTTGATGGGTTTGATGATGGGTGACGACAAATTGCCAAACAGCAGACACAAAAAAACCCTGAATAATCAGGGCTTTATCGTACAAATATGGCGGAGGCGATGGGATTCGAACTCATGGACCTGTTACAGTCGACGGTTTTCAAGACCGTTGCCTTAAACCACTCGGCCACACCTCCGTATTGCGTTGCGGGCGCCATAATACCTGAATGAAACACACTGTCAAACTCTCTGCATAGCTTGTTACAGAGCGTCTGTTATGATCTTTGCGACTGAACGTTTCAAACCTACAGGAGTGTCGCCATGCGCGAACAGGATTACGCAGTTAATAACAGCGTGCAGGCTGAGCAGCTAGAGGTTAGCCGCGTCCTGCGCAACACTTATGGCTTACTCGCCCTCACGCTCGCATTCAGCGGTGTGATGGCGTTCGTCGCTCAGCAGATGCGTGTCGGCTACCCGAACGTGTTTGTGGTGCTGATCGGCTTCTACGGGCTTTTCTTCCTGACCAACAAACTCCGTGACTCGGCCTGGGGCCTGGTGTCGGCATTTGCGTTGACCGGTTTCATGGGTTTCCTGCTGGGCCCGATTCTCAACCGTTACCTGGGCATGCAAGGCGGCGCTGAAGTGGTCAGCTCGGCCTTCGCGATGACCGCACTGGTATTCGGCGGTCTGTCGGCCTATGTGCTGATCACCCGCAAGGATATGAGCTTCCTCGGTGGTTTCATCACCGCTGGTTTCTTCGTCCTGCTGGGTGCGACGCTGGCGGGCATGTTCTTCAAGATCAGCGGTCTGCAACTGGCGATCAGCGCGGGCTTCGTGCTGTTTTCTTCGGTCTGCATTCTGTTCCAGACCAGCGCCATCATTCATGGCGGCGAGCGTAACTACATCATGGCGACCATCAGCCTGTATGTATCGATCTACAACCTGTTCATCAGCTTGTTGCAGCTGTTTGGCATCATGAGCCGCGATGACTGATCGCCAGCCTTGAGCAAAAAACCCGCTACGGCGGGTTTTTTGTTATCTGGCATTCGGGCAGGGTTCACTCGGTGACGATGATGCTGCCATAGCGGCAAACCACTCAATCTAAGCCGTTCGGAACAAGACAGCACTCATGCCATTGGTGGCAACCGCCGTTTCACCGGGGTCTTCTTGACGATCGCGGTGTTGGTCTCGGCATAGCTGTTGAGGCGGTCGAGCAGGGTGTCCAGCTGTTCCATCGAACGCACATGCAGGCGCGCGATAAAGCAGTCATCGCCAGTGACCTTGTCGCATTCGGTGAACTCGGGAATGGCCTGTATCTGCCGTTCGACGTTCTGCAACTGACCGGGCAGCGGGCGAATACGGACGATGGCCTGCAGTTGATAACCGAAGCATTTGGGATCGATGTCGACGGTGTAGCCCTTGAGCACGCCACGCTCTTCGAGCCGGCGCAGGCGCTCGGCGACGCTGGGCGATGACAGGCCGCTGATTTGCGCCAGAGCCTTAAGCGAACGTCGGGAGTCTTCCATGAGGGCTGCGATCAGCAGTTGGTCAATGTCGTCAGTCATGCAAACCTCATTAGGCAAATACTTGAATCTGCCTTGATAAAAAAGGTGAACTGGCAGTTTAGCCTGCATTTGACTCTGGAGTAGCACGGCGGTGGATTGGCATACTTTGGGCTCATATCGAGGAGCCTGATCATGGATACAACACTGCGCCGTGGTTCGTTGGAAATGACCGCCGCCATGCTTATTTCCGGGACCATCGGATGGTTCGTGCTGGTTTCCGGCCAACCCGTGCTGGACGTAGTGTTCTGGCGCTGTGTGTTCGGCGCAGCGACCTTACTGCTGATTTGCGCAGTGTTCGGCTTCCTGCGCCCGGGCATTCTGACCCGCACCACATTCTTGCTGGCAGTGCTCAGCGGGGTCGCGATTGTCGGTAACTGGGTGCTGTTGTTTGCCTCCTATTCCCGGGCTTCGATTGCCATTGGCACGGCGGTCTACAACGTGCAACCGTTCATGCTGGTTGGGCTGGCGGCGCTGTTTCTAGGCGAGAAGATCACCGCACAAAAGCTCTTTTGGCTGGGTGTTTCGTTTCTCGGGATGCTGGCAATCGTCAGTGCGCATGGCGAGCAGGGCGCGGGGGGCGGTGAATACCTGCTGGGGATTGCACTGGCCTTGGGCGCCGCACTGCTTTATGCCTTTGCCGCGCTGATCATCAAACGCCTGACTGGCACGCCACCGCACTTGATCGCGCTGATTCAAGTCTGCACTGGCGTGCTGTTGCTTGCGCCCTGGGCGAATTTTTCTGCGTTGCCGCAACAGCCGAGCGCCTGGGCCAGTTTGCTGACGCTGGGCATCGTGCACACCGGCGTGATGTACGTGCTGCTTTACGGCGCGATTCAGAAATTGCCGACAGCGCTGACCGGCGCCCTGTCGTTTATCTACCCGATTGCGGCGATTTTCGTCGACTGGTTCGCCTTCGGCCATCGCCTTGAGCTGTTGCAATGGGTCGGTGTGATCGCGATTCTGCTGGCCGCCGCCGGCATGCAACAAGGCTGGGGTAACGGAGTCCGTAAAGTCGCGACGCAGTGACCGACGCTCAGATTTTCCAACGGGGCGCGGTCTTCACCAATCGCTGGCGCATGTCGCCCAGGTTGGCGGCCAGTTGTCGGGTCAGTAATCGGTAACCGTCCAGTGCGCTGTAGACCGGGGTGTCCAGGATGGTCTGCGGCACTGTTTCATCGGTCGCACGCTCCAGGCGTTGTGTCGTACCGGATTGCAGCGCCCGGGCCATGCCGATCAGCAACACGCGAATCTGTCGGTGCTCGGCTTTCAGCGCCAATTGCATTTGCGCCATGGCCTGTTCGTCACCTGATTCGGGGCGGGTGTTGGCGAGGATTTCCAGGGTGCTGATGCACATCCGCAGATTGCGCTGGAGGGCGTCCAGTTCAGTCATGGAAATCCGCACTTCCTTGGATACCGAAGGCATCAATGAGCGCAGTTGCACCATCACACCGTTGAGACGGCTCAGCATCTTGAGGTAGTGGTCGTCGGTAACCGATTGGCCGCTGATGATCCGGCTGTAAATGCTTGCGCAGTCGCGCAAGGCACTGGCGAGCTTGTAGCGCCAGGAGTAGACCGCATATAGCGGCAGCGCGAAGGAAAAGGCCAGGGCCAGGACGATACCGATGAGGATATCGACCGTGCGCCAAAGCCCGTCGGTCACCGGATTATCGCCATGACCTGCGACGATGAACACGGTGATCGCCGACAACAGCGCGGTGTAACCGCCCTTGCCAATCGCATGGTAAGAAAAGAACCCGCAGACCACGGACATCGCGAAGTAAGTCAGCCATGGCAGGCCGAGCCAGGCCTGCTGCGCCACCAGCAGCAAACCCACGCCAGCGCCGATCAGCGTGCCATAAGCACGCTCAGCGGCTTTCTTGCCGATATTGCCGTGGTGCTGCAACCCGCCGATCACCACCAGCATGGTCACCGACGCCCATTCACCGTGGGGCAGGTTAATCCCGGTGGTCAGCAGGATTGTCGCCAACAGTCCCAGCGACACCCGCACGGCGTGGATCAGTTTGGCGTTGCGATAGCGCCGGTACGGGTCCAGAAGCGGACGCAGCAGCCGGCGCAGCAACGGTGGCAGTCGGGATGATCGAAGGGCTGTCATCGGGTTTGCGGGGTGTCCTCAATCTGCATTCAGAAAATATAGTCGGTGGTCAGGAAACTCGAATCACGTCCGCGGATGATGTCGCTGATCAGCTCCTTGTTGCTCTCCTGGAACTTGGTCGCCACCAGCGTACGGATCGAAAATGTCCGCAACGCATCGTGCACCGAAAGCGTACCTTCAGCCGAATTCTTGCGCCCGTTGAACGGGAAGGTATCCGGGCCGCGCTGGCACTGGGCGTTGATATTGATCCGCCCGACCTGGTTGGCAAAGGTATCCACCAACCGCCCAACCTCGACGGGATTGGTGCCGAACAGGCTCAACTGTTGACCGAAATCTGACTCAAGGACGTAGTCGATCACCGTGTCCAGGTCACGATAAGGCACGATAGGCACCACCGGGCCGAACTGCTCTTCCTGATAGACGCGCATGTCGGTGGTCACCGGGTACAGCACCGCCGGATAGAAGAACGAACCGCGTGCCTGGCCGCCATTCGCGTTCACCACTTTGGCGCCTTTTCTCACGGCATCGTCCACCAACCCATGCAGATAATCGACCTTGCCCGACTCCGGCAGCGGAGTCAGTGACACACCACTTTCCCATGGCATGCCGGGTTTGAGAGAGGCCAGCTTGAAGTTGAATTTCTCGATGAAACTGTCGACCACCCGCTCGTGGACAAAGAGGATCTTCAGCGCAGTGCAGCGCTGGCCATTGAACGACAGCGAACCGGTGACGGCTTCGTTGACTGCATTGTCCAGATCAACCTCGGGCAGCACGATGCCGGGGTTCTTCGCGTCCAGCCCTAAAGCTGCGCGCAAACGATGTGGTTTTGGGTGAAGTTTTTTCAGGTCGCTGGCGGCCTTGTTGGTGCCAATGAAGGCAAAGATGTCGATCTTGCCGCTGGCCATCAGCGCGCTGACGGTCTCGCGGCCGCTGCCATAGATCACGTTGATCACCCCGGCCGGGAAGCTGTCGCGGAAGGCTTCCAGCAACGGGCGAATCAGCAGGACGCCGAGCTTGGCCGGTTTGAACACCACCGTGTTGCCCATGATCAGCGCTGGAATCAGCGTGGTGAAAGTCTCGTTCAGCGGGTAGTTGTAAGGCCCCATGCACAGGGCGACGCCCAGCGGTACGCGGCGAATCTGGCCGAGGGTGTCCTGTTCCAGTTCAAAACGGCTGGAGCGACGGTCGAGTTCCTTGAGGGCGTTGATGGTGTCGACGATGTAATCGCAGGTGCGGTCGAACTCTTTTTCCGAGTCCTTGAGGTTCTTGCCGATCTCCCACATCAGCAGCTTGACCACCGCCTCGCGTTGCTCGCGCATGCGGGTAAGGAACGCTTCGACATGCTGAATCCGCTCGGCCACGCGCATCGTTGGCCAGTTGCCCTGACCACGGTCATAGGCGCGGACGGCAGCATCGAGGGCGGTTAGTGCGGTGTCGGCATCAAGCAGTGGCGTGCTGCCGAGAAGGACTTGTTCATCGCCATTTTCGCCGACCAGGTACACCGGGCTGCGAACCAGCGCCAAGGGGCCGTTCCAGATTTTCAGGACGCCATCGACGAGATATTCGCGTTGCTCGGTCTGTCCGTCGAGGCGGTATTTTTCCGGGATGTCACGGGCGGTCGGGAACAGGTTGCCAAGGATGTTTGCTGTGCTCATGTCGCTACCCCGTCTGGATTGGGTGATGCGGATAAGGTTTTTATCGCCAGACACTGCCATGAGGTCAAGACCTGTCAGCAGTGTCTTTTTCAAGAGTGATGGCCAGTAGCTACAAATCATTCTTGTTGCTGCCTTGGGCTCGGCGTAGGATGCGCGCCCTCATCAGCATAGCTGAATCGTTTTATCAGATTGCAACATGGATTGTTATGACTCATTCCACCTGTTTTTTCACACCGCTATTGATTCTCGCGATAGCGACGACCCCGGCTGTAGCCAATACAAGTCCGCAGCGTGCCGATTTACTGAGCGTTTACCGACAGGCCGTTGAGCACGATGCTCAGCTCTCAGCGGCGCGACATGATTACCAGGCTCGACGCGAAAGTGTTCCTCAAGCCCGCGCCGGATTACTGCCCACGCTCAATGCGGGCAGTACGGTGGAGTCTGTCCGGTTGCAACGTGACGAACCTGGCCTGACGCGCACCCGTAGCACACAGGTCTTTCAGGCCAATCTGAATCAACCGCTGTTTCGTGCCGATCGCTGGTTTCAACTCGAAGCCTCCCAGGCCAGTACCGCTCAGGCCGAACTTGAGCTGGGTTCGAAAGAGCAGGAACTGGTTCTGACGACAGCACAGACCTACTTCGAAACCTTACGTGCACTGGATCTGTTGGCTGCCTCCAAAGCCGAGGAAGCGGCGCTCAAGCGTCAACAGCAACAGGCTCAGGCTCGTCTGGAGAATGGTGCATCGAGCATCACCGACGTGCTCGATGCCCAGGCCGCTTACGACAACGCAGGGGCCAATCGAAAACTGGCTGAACGCAAGGTCGATGATGCTTTTGAAGGTCTGGTGCGTTTGACTCGCCAGGAGTATTCGGCGATCGAAGGGATTCAGCATCAGCTGCCGGTGGAGCTTCCGACACCCAACGATGCCAATACGTGGGTGAGTCAGGCAGTACGTCAGAACCTTGCGTTGCAGGCCAGCAGCTACGCCGTGATTGCCGCCGAGCAAACCAATCGCCAACGCAAGGCCGGCTATGCACCGACCGTCGATGCGGTGGCGTCCTGGCGCAAGGGTGACAACGACAGCTTCGGTTATAGCAATCCAACCGATTTCGGGCGTAATGGCTACCGGGGCGATGTCACCCAAGGTAGCATCGGACTGGAACTGAACGTTCCGTTGTTCGCCGGCGGCATGACCCGCTCGCAAGTGCGCGAAGCGACAGAGCGCCTGGCCCAGAGTGAAGATGAGCGTGAAGACCGGCGGCGTGAAGTGGTACAGAACACCCGCAATTTCTATCGCGCCGTCAATTCCGATATCGAGCAGGTGATTGCCCGGCGACAGACGATTCGCTCCAGTCAGGCCTCGGTTCAGGCCAATCAGGTCGGTCGCGATCTGGGCTCGCGTAATACCGCTGATGTGCTCAATGCCCAGCGCCAGTTGTACAGCGCCGTGCGTGAATACAACAACGCTCGTTACGACTACATCGTCGATACGCTCAAGCTCAAGCAGGCGGCGGGGACGTTGAGTCCAACCGACCTGAGCGACCTGGCGATGTACCTGACAAAGGACTATGACGCGGATCGGGATTTCCTGCCGCCGCAGGAGCGCAAGGCGCTCTGATCATCAATTCATACACCAGAGTGAAATAAATCTCAGGAAATGATGGCGTATTGATGTCTAATGTTTCAGAATTGTTACAACCTGTTGAAAGGTTTACGAATTTATTGCCGCACTGCGGCGCGCATGGAAGCTTATGAGTGATCAAGGAAGGGGCGCCGAGTCGCCCACGCCAGATACCGGTCTCGTGTGTCTGGTCATGCTGGCCCGTTTTCATACGGTGGCAGCGTCCGCCGAACAACTGGCCCACGAATTCGCCCCGGCGAACCAGCTGTTCACCCAACGCGAACTGCTGCTCGCAGCACGCAAGCTGGGACTCAAAGCCAAGTCGGTCAATACCACCATCGCGCGTCTGGACCGTACGCCTTTGCCGGCGATTGCGGCCAATGGCGACGGGACGTTTTTCATCATTGCCAAGCTGGATCAAGGCAAGGCGCTGATCCAGGACCCGCGTTCGGATCGCCCCGAAGTCATCACCTTCGAGGCGTTGGCGGCGCGCTGGACCGGCGAGCTGGTGCTGGTGCGTTCCGAGGCCGGGCTGCCTGGCGAAACCTCGCGTTTCGATTTCACCTGGTTTATTCCCGCCATCGTCAAGTACCGCAAATTGTTGGGCGAAGTGTTGCTGGTGTCATTCGCCCTGCAGCTTTTTGCGTTGGTGACGCCTTTGTTTTTCCAGGTGGTCATGGACAAAGTGTTGGTGCATCACGGGTTGACCACACTCGATGTGATCGCCGCCGGTTTGTTGGGCATCATGCTGTTCGAGTCGGCGTTGAGCGGCCTGCGCAGCTATGTGTTCGCGCATACCGCGAGTCGTATCGACGTGGAGCTGGGTTCGCGGTTGTTCCGGCATTTGATCAACCTGCCGCTGGCGTATTTTCAGGCGCGACGGGTCGGTGATTCGGTGGCCCGAGTGCGTGAGCTGGAGAACATCCGCAGTTTCCTGACCGGCAATGCGATTACCTTGCTGCTGGATGTGCTGTTCTCCCTGGTGTTCATTCTGGTGATGTTTTACTACAGCGGTTGGCTGACCCTGATCGTGCTGCTGTCGTTGCCCTTGTATGTGCTGGTCTCGGTGTTTGTCACGCCACTGCTGCGCGCCAGGTTGCAGGACAGTTTTACCCGTGGCGCGGAAAACCAGGCGTTTCTGGTGGAAACCGTGAACGGCATCGACACCGTGAAATCCATGGCCGTCGAGCCTCAGGCGATTCGCAAGTGGGACAACCAGATGGCGGCTTATGTCGCTGCCGGTTTCAAGACCCAGACCTTGTCCACCCTCGCCAATGAGAGCGTGTCGCTGATCGGCAAACTGGTCACCGTGGCGACTCTCTGGCTGGGGGCTCGATTGGTGATCGACGGTCAGCTTTCAGTGGGTGAACTGATCGCGTTCAACATGCTTGCCGGACGTGTCAGCGGCCCGATCATGCGCCTGGCGCAGTTGTGGACCAGCTTCCAGCAAACCGGTGTTTCGGTACAGCGTCTGGGCGATATCCTCAACACCCGTACCGAACTGTCCCAGGCCACCCGCAGCGCGTTGCCACCACTCAAGGGGCAGATCGAGTTCGACCAGGTGCATTTTCGCTATCGCGCCGATGGCTCCGAAGTCCTGCGCGGGATCAGCCTGCAGATCGCGGCCGGTGAGGTGATTGGCGTGGTGGGGCGTTCCGGCTCCGGCAAAAGTACCCTGACGCGTCTGCTCCAGCGCTTGTATGTGCCGGAGCGAGGCCGAGTGCTGGTCGATGGCATGGACCTGGCGCTGGCCGACGTTTCATCGCTGCGGCGGCAAATCGGTGTGGTGTTGCAGGACAACATGTTGTTCAACCGCAGTATCCGCGAAAACATCGCCTTGACCGATCCGGGGGCTCCTCTCGAAGCGGTCATGCACGCAGCCAGCATGGCCGGGGCCCATGAGTTCATTCTGGAATTGCCCGAAGGTTACGACACCATGGTGGGTGAACACGGCACTTCGCTTTCCGGCGGTCAGCGGCAACGGGTCGCCATCGCTCGTGCGTTGATCGGCAATCCGCGGATTTTGATCTTCGATGAGGCCACCAGCGCGCTGGACTACGAGTCCGAGCGGATCATCCAGCAGAACATGCAAAGCATCTGCGCCGGTCGCACGGTCATCATCATCGCCCACCGACTGTCCGCAGTGCGCGACGCCAATCGCATTCTGGTGGTCGATCGCGGACAAATCGTCGAACAGGGCAGCCATGCCGAGCTGCTGACGCATCAGGCTGGTCACTATTCGCGTCTGCACCGCATGCAGCAGGGCTGAATAGCCCCTCAATCACCTGTCACTGGTTTGTCGACCGTGCCCGCATCAGGCGCGGCGGCATTCACTGTATTCCGGATTCAAGGATCGATTTCCCATGAGCGCACACCCTTCGTTATTGCAGCGCTATCGTCAGGCCTGGCGACACTCCTGGCGCCAGCGCAAAAGCATGGACGGGCCGCGACGGCTACCCCATGAGGCGCAGTTTTTGCCGGCGGCGCTGGAGTTGCAGGACACGCCGGTGCATCCGACGCCGAGAATATTTGTCTGGAGCATCATGGGCTTTGCTGTGCTGGCACTGCTCTGGGCCTGCATCGGCAAGATCGAAGTGGTCGCTGTGGCGCCGGGCAAGATCGTGCCGAACGGCAAGACCAAGCTTATTCAATCCAGCGAAACGGCAGTGGTCAGAGCGATCCATGTCAGCGATGGCCAGGCTGTAAAAGTCGGCGAGTTGCTGGTCGAACTCGACCCGACGGCGGCAGACGCCGACGTCAGACGGATTCAAAGTGATCTGCTGGGCGCACGAATCGACAGCGCCCGCAGTGCCGCGATGCTCGATGCGATCAACCAGCAAAAGCCGCCGGCATCGCTGATCGGGGCGATTGCCAATGCCAACCCGGAACAAGTACTCAGCGCCCAGCGCTGGTTGCAAGGTCAGTATCAGGAATACCGCAGCAATCTGGAGTTGGTGGACGCCGAGATTCTTCAGCGCAGCGCCGAAATCCAGTCCGCCCAGGCGCAAGTGGCGAGCCTTCGACAAACCGTGCCGATCGCCACGCAATTGGCCGAGGACTACCAGCGGCTGTTGGCGCAACAGTACGTGGCGCGTCATGAATACCTGGAAAAGGAGCAGGCCCGACTCGACTTGCAACGTCAGTTGAGCGTGCAGCAAGCCAGCGTCCTGCAATCCACCGCCGCCCAAGGCGAGGCGCGGCGCCGGCGCGAAGGCGTCGTTGCGCAGAATCGTCGCGCCATGCTCGACCTGCAACAAGAGGCCAACCAAAAAGCCGCGAGCCTGGTTCAGGAACTGGCCAAGGCCCGCTATCAGGAAACCCTGACCAGCCTCAAAGCCCCGGTAGACGGCACTGTCCAACAATTGGCCATCCACACCGTCGGTGGCGTGGTCACACCGGCCCAGCCGTTGATGGTCATCGTCCCGGCGGATCAACCGGTAGAAGTGGAGGCGATGCTGGAAAACAAGGATGTCGGCTTCGTCCGCGCCGGCCAACCGGTCACGGTCAAGGTCGAAACCTTCACCTTCACCAAATACGGCACCGTCGACGGCGAAGTGCTCAGCGTCTCGAACGACGCCATCGAAGATGAAAAACGCGGGTTGATCTACAGCAGTCGTATTCGTCTCAACACCGATCACCTGATGGTCAACGGCCAGCGCGTGGCGCTGTCGCCGGGGATGTCGATAACGGCGGAAGTGAAGACTGATCAGCGTCGGGTGATCGAGTACTTCCTGAGTCCGTTGCAACAGCATGTGGATGAGAGCTTGAGAGAGCGGTAATTGGCGTCAGGTGTTGTTATCAGAACTCAGGAGGGTGGGTTGCGTATCTTTCGTTGGCTAAAGTTTGTATTGGCAGTTGTCGGTTTTCTGACACTGGCCAAGTATGGTCTTGTTTTTGTGCTGCATTCTATGGGGCCAGATCCCGATGATGATGTATCGATTACGGTGTATCCGTCACCGAGCGGACAATACAGCGCGGCCCGTGTTACCCGCTCGGGAGGTGGTGCGATTGCTCCGTTCTGTTCGGATGCAGTGATTGTGTTTAACGGTTATTTGAATGTCCGGGATTTTATCGCTCGTCACGAATATGAAGTTTATTCTGCCGAGTGTGATGATTTTTTCGATCATGAAAGCTCTCCGAAAATACAATGGGATTCTGGTGGTGAGCTTCGGGTCGACTTTGCGATTGGTTCGACACGTCTCTACAGTCGAAAAGTTAATCTGCGTGCTACCGATGCGTCAGGAAGTGTCCAGGTAAAGTTTGCGGCTTATCGTTAGAGATGTAGGCGAGAAAGATCGAGGTGGAAACGTTGTTTTTTTGAGAGGGATAGGCGTGGGTGAAATATCAAGGAGGCGCTTGTATTGGCTCGGCGTTGTAGTGGCTTTGTTTGTATTTCTGTATTACTTGATTCCAGAGCCGAAAGATAACCCGTATATGAAAATTTATTCACCGCGAGATGACGGTGGTTTCGCGGGTTGTGAGTTTTCAGAAGGCAAACAGTCAGGGGCGGTATTTCGGTTTCATATGTCTCCTGAAGAATGTCGGTTGGTTGATTACGGTGGCGGTGATGTTCTCACTGTTTCCATTGATTACCCCAGCATGAAAGTCGTCAAGCAGAGAATAGATAAGTCCGTCATCACGATACGGATGTTTCCGATTTTACGTTCCTCTTTTTGGGAAGGCGAATTTTTAGAAGGGGTGGAACCTTCGAAGACAGTTGAGGGTGTTAAGTTTTACGACTATGGGGGGCTTACTACTCGAACATTTGACGGAGGTGACGGCGAGACTGTATTTGCCACTGATCATGAACGCTATTGGCTGGCTAAGCGTTTGTTTAACGATCTACGGGTGTCTTATCAGTATGCGCGTACGTATGAAGATGTAAGGTTGATGGATGAATTTGTGGTGAGTTTTCTTAAATAGACAATAGTTAACTAATGGTTTATGGATGAGTGTCGTTAATTTTCGCTAATGGGTGTCCCCTTTGTTGCTTTGTTATTTGAGGAAGTGATGTGAGTAAGTTAGTAATGAGGTGTTTGTGTTGGCTAGGCGCTATAGCGGTTTTTGTGCAGTTTATGTTTTTCTTGAATTCGGGGCCGAAAGATAACCCATATATGAAAATTTACTCATCGCAGGATGACGCAGGTTTCGTGGGTTGTGAGTTTTCAGGTGATACGGAGGGTGGACTTGCCTATCGGTTAAAATTTACGCCGGGTGAGTGTCGTTTGGTGGAGTACAGCGGAAGTAATCTTATTAGGTTTGCTGTCGAATATCCTGGAATGGAGGTTGCTGACTTTAGTGGGGAGGTCAAAAAATCACTGGTGTTCTTTTATCTTGAATACGTTTCTCAGAGCAAGTTCGATGAAAATAGAGTACTTGAGGGGAAGGTGCCATCTTCGGTGGTTGATGGAGTTGAGTCTTATGACGTTGGAGGGTTTGTAGAGCGTAAGTTCAAAGGGGGAGATGGTGTGTTTGTGTATGTTTCCAGCGAGATAAATACTTTCCGGGCTAGTCGATTATATAGGCCGGGGCTGTGGGTGTCCTATCAGTATTCAAAGCTAAATGATGATGTGCGAAAAATGGATGACTTTGCCTTGAAAGTTCTCGGTAAAGCAGTTGAGTAAGGAGCGTTTTTGTGTCGATGGTAGATTTTAGTTCTGCGCAGTTACTGGAGTTAAAGCGGTTATTTGACGGTAAGGACTATCCTGGTGCGTATGGTTATATGCATGGGGTTGTTGCGGAAAAAATCGCAGTTGCAGGCAAGGGTGAGGATGTTACTCAGTTGCAAGTAGTTGCCAACTGGTTGATAACTGCAAAGGCTATCAACTCAAATGATCGTGGTAATTTTCTTGGTGATATCGTTCGAGGCTCCATAAAATTTGCAGTTGCAACAACGGAGCTAAAGGGGGCAGATTTATTTTTAGGATTGAATCTGATTTCGGAAAATAAATCTGTCCCCTTTGTTATTATGAGTGGTTATGTTAACAACGCTAGCTAAGAAGGGGCAGTTTGGTAAAGATGAATTTTTAGTCCAAACAAGGAAGGGTAAGGACGTTCCGGCCAAATGGCTTGATGATGGAGCCGGTAATTACATTATCGACCCCTGGACGAGTGAGCCTTACATGGTTCCGATGGAATACGACGTCAAGAGCGTTGTCAGTAAATACGCCGCTATTCGTGATGGCATAAATGGTGGAAGTAAAGGCGCGATTAACTATGAAAATCCTGAGATTTCCATCCAGCTAAAGGGGGCAGATTTATTTTTAGGATTGAATCTGATTTCGGAAAATAAATCTGTCCCCTTTGTTGTTTTTCTTGTGGTGGTTTCTCCGAGGGATTTATAGGGTGTGAGCTAAAGTGGGCAGATTTATTTTTTAGGATCGGAATTCGGAAAATAAATCTGCTCCTTGTTTACTATGGTTGGAGGTATCGTTTGTTGAGAGGTTCAGGTTTGAGAAAATTAATAAAGTCCGGTTTTTTTTGTATTGGGGTCGTATGGGTTGTCGGGTATTGTCTAAGTTATATGATTGCTCTGATTCCAGCTTCGTCAGATGAACCATATATAGAGCTGCATCCCTCTCCAAGTGGAGGGGTCGTAGCCGCGTTGGTTAGTTATTCAGGTGGAGGCGGACTTGCACCTTATTGCTATGACAAGATCTTTATATTTAACAGTATTCTGGATGTGCGCACTGCGATAAAAGAAAAAAAATATCAGGTTTACTCTGCTCTCTGCGCCTCGTTTTCTGGTGGAGGTAATTCCCCGAAATTAGAGTGGGTGCTCGATAGTAAAGTCCGTGTGGAGTTTGCCTTGGGAGACTCGCAGTTCGACGTTCGCAATGTTGATATGAAAGGCATGGATGAAACAGGAGGGGTGCGTGTTGAGTTTTATGCGCATCAATGAGTGTGTAGTTGTTAGAATTTTAATAAGGAGTGGTTATGTCAACAACGCTAGCTAAGAAGGGGCAGTTTGGTAAGGATGAATTTTTGGTCCAGACAAGGAAGGGTAAGGACGTTCCGGCCAAATGGCTTGATGATGGAGCCGGTAATTACATTATCGACCCCTGGACGAGTAAGCCTTACATGGTTCCGATGGAGTACGATGTTAAAAGCATTATTGGTAAGTATGCGGCTATTCGTGATGGTATCAATAGTGGAAGTAAAGGCGCGATTAACTATGAAAACCCTGAGATTTCCATTCGGGCCGAAGTTTATAAAGTCCTTTATGAATCGTTAAGGCAGGGCGGTGACGGGGACTTGCAGCGTGGCTATAAGGGCGCAAGTGGTGACTTGGGTGATCGTTTTGTCCCCGACTTTACAAATGCTGCCTCCTTTAATCTCGGTCTTATCGGCACTGTACTGGGCGTTTCTGGTACGGAAATAACGGCGGGTGGCGGCTTCTATAACAAGTATAATTATTTTGCGGATATTTTAAAAAACGGCTCCAGTAAACTTGATACGTCGGGCAGTTGGTGGAATAACCCAAACAATGTTAAGTCCATCGATACAGGTATTGCTTTTGCCGACTCAAAAAAAGAAGATATTAATCATTGGGACGGGATTAAAAATAACCCGGATCTTAAAAAGCTGATTGATATCGACATTGATCCCTTTCCCGAGGCCCGAAAGAATACTGCAAACGAAGGGAAAGCCCAGCAGGACGTTGCCAACGGTTTCGTTGAAAACACGGCGACCCATAAAGTCTCTGCGTTGGAAAATCTGCTCAACAAGACCGATTTCACCTCCACTCAAATGGCCAGCCTCGCCTCGGGTGGTGTTCGTCCCGGTGAAATGCAGCTTGATCCCAACGCTCGGCCCAACACCTATCTGTCGAGCTTCTACCAAGCCCCAAACAGCAGCAAACCGGATTTCAGCTTGCGCAATGCCGTGACCCTGAACGGTTTGTCGGCCATGTCGACGTTTAACACCTACGTTGACCCGCTGTTGCTGGATTTGACCGGTAATGGCGTGCACATGACCGATATCCGCGACGGTGTGCTGTTCGATACCGACCACAGTGGCACGCTCAAGCGCAGCGGCTGGGCGGATCGCAGTACCGGGATGTTGGTGATCGACGATGGCAGCGGTCAGATCAAGGACGTCAGCCAGATGTTCTCCGAGTATTACGGCGGCAGGGCCGGCGTCAACGGCGCGGCGGGCGAGACGAAGTTCAAGGACGGTTTCGCAGCGTTGGCCAGCGAGGACGCGAACAAGGACGGCGTGATCGATCAGAAAGACCCGATCTGGAGCAAGCTGCGGGTCTGGGTTGATGGCACACATGACGCAAAAGTCGATGCCGGTGAACTGAAGACACTGGCCGAGTTGGGCATTACCCAGATCAACGTCCGCGCCGCTTCTGGCAATGCTGAAATCCGTGATGGCAACAAGGTGCTCGCCACCGGTTCTTTCACCATCAATGGCAAGAATCAGGAAGCGCTGGCGGTCGATTTCCTTGGCGATCCGGTCAGCAACACTGTGAGTACGCAGGGCACCGGCACGCGAGTGACTTCCACCACCAACGGCATCACCACCACCGCGTATGCCAGCCAGAGCACCACGGGTGAAACCCTGAACGCAGCGCAATTGGGCGTGAGCAATCTGTACGGTGGCAGCGGCGACGACACCTTGATCGCCGCTCCAGCCGGCGGTTGGTTGGTGGGCGGTGCCGGCAGCAACACCTATGTCGGCGGAGCAGGCGATGACGTCTTTGTCATCAGTGCTTCGGACAATCCGGTCAATATTCACGGCAATGGCGGTCACGACACGGCGATCATCGTTGGTGACAAAGGCGTGGTGTTGAACATGGCCCACGCCGGTTTGACCATCGCCGAGGGTGGCAGTGGCAACGACACGATCATGAGCGGTGGCACCGGCAGCGCCTTCATCAAAGGTGGCTCCGGCAATTCGACCCTGGTGGGCGGCGCGGGCAACGACGTACTGGTCGGCGGCACCGGGCACAACACCATTATCGGTGGCAGCGGCAAAGCGGTGATTTATGCCGGGCCACAGGGCGACACCATTTACGCCTCCGAAGCCGGCAGCATCATTCACGCCGGTGGCGGCGCCGATACAATCTACGGCGGCGCCGGTAACGATGTGATCGAAGTCGGCCACGGCAATGCGACGATCGACGGCGACGGCGGGATCAACCTGGTGACGCTGCACGGTAATCATGGCGATTACCGCATCACCCGCACCGACAGCGGTTATGAAGTGGCCGACAAGGTTGCCGGTCGTGACGGCACGGTGACGCTGAAAAACATTCAGAAGCTCAACTTCTCGGATATTTCAGCCGTCGACCTGCAAACCCCCAACGCCATGCCGGTAGCGGATGTGCTGACCCATGACAAGGACGGCAAGGTCTTCGATCGTACGCAGACCCACCTGATTTCTGCAGAGAGCCTGTTGGCGAACGATCAACACCTCAACAGCCAGGGCGCGCTGCGTATCGCCAATGTTGGTGACGCGGTGGGCGGTACGGTCAGCCTCACGGCCCAGGGTGATGTGCTGTTCAACCCGGACGCGCATTACACCGGCCTGATCAGTTTCAAATACGGCGTGGCCGATGCGGCCGGCAATCTGTCCGCGTCGGTGGTGGACCTCGGTAGTGGGCAGACCGCGCCAATGCGTGCCGGTGTCACTTTGCTGACCCCTGAAGTGCCGCTCGATCCACTGGCGGCTCAGGAGTGGTACTTGAGCGACACCAACGTGCTGCCGGTGTGGAAGGACTACACCGGCAAGGGCGTGCGCATCGGTCAGTTCGAGCCGGGTGGCCAGTTCGCCACGGCGCCTGAGATCTTTGATATCGCCCACCCGGATTTGGCGCCGAACGTCGACAAAACCTGGTTGCAGACTCAACAGGCGGGCGGCACGTTGCCGGGGCTGGTGTCCAACCACGCGACGATGGTTGCGGGCGTCATGGTCGCGGCCAAGAATGGCGCAGGTGGCGTGGGCGTGGCCTACGACGCAACGTTGGGTGGTTATTACCTGGCCAACAGCGGCGCCGATCTGGCCGGGTTGGGGCATATGGTCAGTTTTGACATTGCCAACAACAGCTGGGGTTTCACCTCTGACTTCGCCCTCAGCAGCTATCAGGACGGCAACTTCACGACGGCCACGGCGCTGAGCGTGAATGCGCAGTACGCAGCGAGCAACGGTCGTGGCGGACTGGGCACCATTATTGTGGCGGCGGGCGGCAACAGCCGAGCTACCGGCGGCAATGCCCAGGGTTCGCTGACCAACAACAATCGCTTCTCGGTCGAAGTCGGCGCGATCAACGCACAGGGTGATCTGTCGACCTTGCAGATTGGTTCGTCGCCGTTTTCCAATCCGGGCGCCAGCCTGCTGGTGTCGGCACCGGGCAGCAATGTCGTGTCCACCAGCCACATGCTGGAAACCGAACGCGGCTCCACCTTCGGCAACGATTACACCAGCATGCAAGGCACCAGTTTTGCCGCACCGATTGTCTCCAGCATCGTTGCGCTGATGCTCCAGGCCAACCCGAACCTGGGTTATCGGGATGTGCAGCAGATCCTGGCTTTGTCGGCGCGCAAGGTCAACGACCTGTCCACCCAATGGAGCGATAACGCTGCCCACGGCTGGAACGGTGGTGGTATGCACACCAGCAACGATTACGGTTTTGGTGAGGTCGATGCTCGCGCCGCCGTGCGCTTGTCCGAGGCCTGGATGACCCAGAGCACCGGCGCCAACGAGCACGTCTACAGTGCATCGAGCGGTGCGCTCGGCAAACCTTTGGCGGCGGGCGCGACACTGACATCGTCCATCGCGATGAATGCCGGTTTGAATGTTGAGCACGTCGAAATCGACTTTGATGCTCAGGTCGGCCGCCTCGGCGATTTGACCCTCAACCTGATTTCCCCGGATGGCACACAAAGCGTGTTGCTCAACCGTCAGGGCAAAGTCCCGGACGGCATGCCGGGGGCCAGTGCAACCGACATCGGCAGTACGCAGTCCGGGGCGTTCAAGTACACCTTCATGACGACTCATGACTTCGGCGAACGCTCGGCTGGCAACTGGACGTTGCAGGTAACTGATTCGGCCTCCGGTCTGCCGGTTACGCTCAACAGCTGGTCGCTGCGTTTGTATGGCAGCAAGAGCAGCCCGGACGACACCTATTTCTATACCGATGAATACATCAAGTCGGTGGCCGCAAATGCCAATCGTGCGGTGCTCGATGATGCCGTCAATGGCGTGGTGGGTGGGCGCAATACCCTCAATGCGGCAGCCGTCTCGGGGGATACCTCGGTCAACCTGCTGACCGGTGTCGCCAGCATCGGCGGCGCGGCGTTGACGGTGAAAAATCCGTCGGCCATTCAGAACATCGTCACCGGCGATGGTAACGACACACTGGTCGCCGGTGCGGCCGATGCCTTGCTCGACGGCGGGCGTGGCAACAACACGTTGATGGGCGGTGCGGGCAAGGACTTCTTTGTGGTCCATCGCCGTGACGCGGGCCGCGATACCATCAGCAACTTCGAGGCCGCTCGTGGCGAAATCGTTGATCTGGTGGGCTTCGCCGGCAAGAAGTTCGCGGACCTGGTGCTGACGCAGCAGGGCACGGACGTCAAGGTCGACCTGGGCAAGGACCAGAGCATCGTCCTGAAAAATCAGGCACTCGCTGGCATCACCGCAGCGAACTTCAAGTTCCAGGACACCTTTGTCGCCCCGACGGCTTACGTCAACAGTGATGCTCAAGCGGTCAAGCCGCAAGAGGGTCTGGGCATCGTGGTGCTCAACGGTGGCGGTAAAGGCGTGATGTACGGCAGCGACGCTCAGGGAAAAACCGTGGCCTCGCTGAACGGCACGATCTACAGCCATGACAGCGCGACGTCGGATGTGTTTGTGGTGGCGGCTCAACCCGGCGCCAAGGATTACAGCAACGCCTTGCGCGGGTTCCGGCATGGCGTCGACAAGATCGACCTGCGTCAGACCGGCGTCACCGATTTCAGCCAGTTGACCGTCGAACACCAGAACCGCGCCACCTTCAATGGCCTGACGCAGATTCATGGTGTGTACGTGAAGCGCAGCGATTCGAACACCACGCTGTTGTATCTGGATGCATTGGATGTGGCACAGGTCAGTGCCTCGGACTTCCTTTTTGCCGATCATGCGCCGGTTGTGGTGCAGCCAGTCGGACCGGTGCCGCCAGTGGTCGTGCCGCCAACCGTCACCGTGCCGGGTACATTGACGCCGATTATCGATCGCCCTGGCGTCGACAAACCTGTGGTGGTCGGGCCGCTGCCGCCGATTGATCTGCATCCGACCATTGTCGTTCCCGACCCGGTCCTGCGACCTTCAATCACGATTCCAGACTTCAAGTTGCCGGAGACCAAGACCATCGATCAGATCCTTGCCGAGCGCGGCGTCGATCTGAACCCGAAAGTGCCGGAGCATAAAACCGTCGATCAGATCCTTGCCGAGCGTGATGCGAATCGCGGAGCGACGACGGTCCCTGAACGCAAAACCATTGAGCAGATTCTCGCCGAGCGCGGTGTCGGTTCGCTGGAACCGTCGAAGTTGCCGGACATCGGTCCGGTCGGGCGTGAGGTGGGCGGGCGTACCCCGATTGATATTCCGAGCCCGCGGCCGATTGTCATTCCGGACATTCCGGCGATCGATTTCTCTCATCGCGACCTGGATATCCCGACTCGTCGACCGATTACCGTTCCAGACGTTGTGGGTGTGCAAGATCCCCGGCTGACTGTCGATAACGCTCGCAAGATAACCGACGACTCGAACGCTGCGCTTGCGGCGATCCGGGACCGAATCCGCGGGGCAACCTCTTCGACAGATGCCCCGGCGCCTGTGGCTAGCGACCCCAACGTCATGACGGTCCAGGGTTTCTTCGCCGATGTCACGCTTGGCGACGAGAGCAAGACCATCAACGTCGAGGCCTCCAATGCCAAAGTGCTTGCCGGCAACGGCGACAACAAGGTCAATGTGACGGGCCGTCGGGGCAATATCACCCTGGGCAACGGCAATAACGTGGTGACTGGCAATGTCGACAAACTCACGGTTGGCCACGGCAATAACATCATTACCGACTCCGGGTCTTTCTCCACGGTAAAACTGGGGGATGGCAATAATAAGGTGGTGGTCAGCGGCAACATGCCGACGGTTGAAGTCGGGCACGGGGTCAATGACATCGAGTTCAGCAGTGCGAGTGGCGATCTGGTGTTCGGCAAGGACATCAACCCCGATCATCTGTGGTTCCAGCACAAAGGCCAGGACCTGCAGATATCTGTCATCGGCAGCAAGCAGGAGGTCACGCTGCATAACTGGTATGCCAGTACCCCTGAGCGTCCACGCGACATCATGGCCGGGGACCGCCATCGGTTGATGGACAATGATGTCGAGCACCTGGTCCAGGCCATGGCGGCGTTCGCGCCGGCGGCACCGGCGAGCATGACCTTCGGTGCCGCCGAGCAGCAGGTGTTGCAACCTGTGCTGGCGGCCAACTGGATGTAAATAACCCCGCGTTAACTCGGTAACACGGCCCGCGATACTCATCGCGGGCCTTCGACCGCCTCGTTCGAGACCGGTCATAATCCCAGACATCACCCGTCCCTGTAGCAGCTGCCGAAGGCTGCGTTCGAGCGCGCAGCGGTCGTAAACCCTGTATGCACGGTCATCCTGACGCACCGCAGTGCCTGATTTCACGACTGCTTCGCAGCCGAACGCAGCCTTCGGCAGCTGCTACGGGAGTCGTGGCGACGGTAATACGCGAGCGACATCAGCACAGTTTCGTGTCTGCACCGGTCTTGCACCTTTCTACGCACACAAACCGCCATGCGGCGGTTAAACTTCATGCCTTTCTAGAAGGAGTTCTCATGAGTTACTACCAGCCGGGCATCCTTGCCACCCCCGTTCCGCCTCAGGCGCGTCATTTGTTTTTCGCTCTCGAATCCGCCGAGGCTCTGCCGGCTGCGCTCGAGAACCTGATGCAACTGGTGGACGGCAAGTCGGCGGTGGTCGGTTTTGGCAAGTCGCTGGTCAATGCACTGGGCGTGAAAGTAGCGGGGCTTCGACCGTTCCCGGCGATGATCGGCGTTGGCGTCGATAACCCTTCGACCCAGCACGCGCTGTGGTGCTGGCTGCACGGTGAGGATCGTGGCGAGTTGCTTAACCGCAGCCGTGCCCTGGAAGTCGCACTGGCTCCAGCGTTGCGCCTGGTGCAGATGAACGAAGCCTTCCGTCACATGAGTGGCCACGACCTGACAGGCTATGAAGACGGCACCGAAAACCCCCACGACGAAGCCGCCGTTGCCGCAGCGCTGGTGGCTGAGGGTGAGGACAGTCCGGTGGGTGGCAGTTTCGCCGCGATCCAGCAGTGGCAGCATGATCTGAACGGTTTTAATGCGATGCCGTCCCATGAGCAGGACAACATCATTGGCCGTCGCAAGAGCGACAACGAAGAACTCGACGACGCGCCGATTTCCGCTCACGTCAAACGCACCGCTCAGGAAAGCTTCACCCCCGAAGCCTTCATCGTGCGTCGTTCGATGCCGTGGATCGAAGGTGATCGTGCCGGCCTGATGTTCTTGGCCTTCGGTCATTCCTTCAACGCTTTCGAAGCCCAACTGCGCCGCATGAGTGGCCTGGAAGACGGCATCGTTGACGGTCTGTACCGCATGAGCCGGCCGATCACCGGCGGCTACTACTGGTGCCCGCCGCTCAAGAATGATCGGCTGGATTTGCGTGCGCTGAACATCGGCTGAAGACGGGACATTGATACAGGGAGAGGGCGATGACCGTCGTGCGATGGGGAATGATCGGCTGCGGCAGTGTCGCCGAGCGCAAGAGCGGCCCGGCCTTCTACAAGGCGCCGGGTTCGGCGCTGGTGGCGGTGATGGGGCGACGGCTGGAGGTGGTGCAGGACTATGCCGCGCGCCATGGCATCGAGCGGTTTTACACTGATGCCGAATCGCTGATCGCCGACCCTGAAGTGGACGCGGTGTACATCGCAACGCCTCCCGACAGTCACCATGCCTACAGTCTGCTGGTCGCTGCGGCCGGCAAACATTGCTGCGTCGAAAAACCCATGGCGTTGAACGCCCGACAAAGTCAGGAGATGCAGCAGGTCTTCGCCAATGCCGGGCTGCACCTGTTTGTGTCTTATTACCGGCGCTCCCTGCCGCGTTTCCAGCAGGTGCGCCAATGGTTGCAAGAGGGCCGTATCGGCGAGGTTCGACACCTGACCTGGACCCTGACCAAAGCACCTTCACCGGCGGACCAAAGCGGCAGTGCCAACTGGCGCACCGACCCGCAAGTTGCCGGCGGCGGCTACTTTGTTGACCTCGCCAGTCATGGCCTCGATCTGTTCCAGTACCTGCTGGGTGACATCGTTGAAGTCGCCGGTTTTACCGCGCGTCAGGCCGGGTTGTACGCGGCTGAAGACGCAGTGAGTGCCAGTTGGCGCTTCGCTGGCGGGGCGCTGGGCATGGGCTGCTGGAACTTCGCCGCCGATCGTCGCGAAGACCGTGTCGAGCTGATTGGCAGTCAAGGCCGAATCAGCTTCTCGGTGTTCGATGAGCACCCGGTGCAGCTGCAAACCAACGAAATCCTCAGCCTGCACATCGATCATCCTGAGCACATCCAGTGGCATCACGTACTCGGCATGAACGCGCACATTCGCGGTGAATCGCAGCATCCTGCGACAGCGGACCAGGCCTTGAAAGCCGATTGGGTGATGGACCAGATTCTCAAGCGTGGCGGCAACTGACCTGACGCACGCCAGGCCAGCCATTAATCAGAACGACGAGCTGACACTCGCCACCCAGGTAGCGCTGCAGGTATCAGTAAACCCGGAGTTACTTGCGCACTGACTGTCCGACAGGTCGGTGTCGATGTAACTCAGGCCCCAGGTCAGGCCGACAAAGTCATGGGTCAGCTTGGCTTCCCATTCATGGTAGGCCTCGCTGCTTTGCCCGTCCTGCGACCAGAACCGCGGATCCTTGAAGTCCATCCGGCCGTAGCGCAGCTTCAGGCCGGTCTCCAGCGGCAAGCGCGTTTCGTAGCCCAGGTAATTGTAGAGCGTGCTTTGCTTGCTGTCCTCGCCGGGGGCGTCGCCGGAGTAGTAATTGCCGAGTATGAAACCGTAGGCGTTGAGAATGGCGTAGACCTCGCTTTGGTTGAACTGGCTTTCGTTGGGGTAGGCGTATTTGATGTAACCCAGGTCCAGGCTCACCGGTTCAGTGATCTGCCAGAGCCAGCCGGCGTAGTACTCGACCTCCTGACGGGTTTTGAGACCAAAGCCGAAATCGACGTTTGAGGTCCAGACCCCCAGGTACAGGCCGCTGATGTGCTGCAAGGTCGCACCGAACTGCGCGGCGGGGTCATTCTTGGTTTGCGAAATACCGCGGCTGCGGTAATCGCTGGCCAGGCTCAGGTCCAGTTGCACGGCCAACTCATCGTTGATCGCCACCGCGTGGCTGGTCAGCGGTGCAAGGGAAAAACAGCCAAGGGCGAGGAGGGCGAAGCGGTTCATGTGACGGTCCCGTTATTGTGGTTGTTATGGGCAGGTGCAGGCAAAGCGCCGCCCAAACCCTCGCGGCAAGCACGGGGCGGGCAGTGCGGACAGGCTTTTTTTATTGTGCGGCGGGGGCGTAGACTTCGCGACCAGCGAACCAGGTGCTCAGTACCTGGGTATCGTGCAGGGCTTTTTCATCGACCTTGAACACATCCCGGTCGACGATGATGAAGTCTGCCTGCTTGCCGGTTTGCAGCGAACCGATCAGCTGTTCCAGACCAATGGTGCGGGCGGCGTTGACGGTGTAGGCGTAGAACATGGTCTCGCGGTCGATGCTTTCGTCTTTGTTCAACACACCCTTTGGCCCTGCACGAGTGATGGCCTGGGCAATGGCGTTGAACGGGTTCGGCGATGACACCGGCCAGTCACTGGCGCCGGCAATCGTGGCGCCTTGCTTGAGCAGCGAGTGCGCCGGGTACTGATAGCGAAAGGCGAGGGCGCTGACGTACGGCTTGACCATGCCCAGGGTGTACTCGTCGGCCGAGGCCCAGAGCAGTTGCATCGAGGCGATCACGTTGAGTGGTTTGAAGCGCGCAAACTCCTTGGGATTGACCAGTTGCAGGTGGGTGATGGAGTGGGTCACGCCGCTTTGCCGATCTTTGCGCGCCTGCTCGATGCCGTTCAACGACTCACGCACCGCGCGGTCGCCAATCGCATGAATGTGCACCAGCCAGCCGCGCTGGTCGGCGGCACTGACCAGCTCACCGAAATGCGCCGGATCGATCAGCAATTCGCCCTGTTTGTGCGAGTTGGTATAAGGGTCGATCAACGCCGCACTCTGTGCCGGAAACTCCAGTACGCCGTCGGCGAAGATCTTGATGCCGGGCAGGCTCAGGTTCGGGATGCCCTGGAACTGCTTGCGCACGATGTCCAGGGTGTCGAGATCTGCCGGGCGACTTTGCGGATTGGCCACCAGCAACGCAGCGACGTGGGCACTCATCGCACCGGTTTCAGACAACGCCTTGTACACCGGCAACACGCCGACGGTCTTCTCCGTGGGTTTGAGGGCGAACACCGGTTCCCCCGGTGCAGCGTTGGCGGCCGGGTCCATCCAGGCGGTGATGCCCAGGCTGTTGTTGTAACGCAGCGCGGCCTGGGCGGCACGCAACAGGTCCGCCGGACTCGCTTTGGGCATCACTGACGCGACCCGGTCCCAACCGGCGTCCACCAGAAAACCGTTGGGCGCGCCATTCGCCAGACGGCCAATGGTGTCGCGCTCGGCGACGGGCAGGTTGTTGATCAGCGCCGCATCGATCCCGGCACGCGTGAGCATCTGGTTATTGGCCCAGGCCGTGTGGTGATCGCTGCCGATGAACACAATCGGCACCTGCGCCCATTCACCCTGATTGAAACGCTGGGCAAAGGCCTCGGCCTGAGCCCAATAGGTCGAACTCATGCCGGCCACGCTCAGCGCATCGCCGTGCTTTGCCTTGCCGTCGTCACGCCAGCCGCGCAGGCGTTTTTCCAGTTCGTCGAGGCTGACCTGCTCATCTTCCATATTGGCTGCGGCCAGTTCCAGACCACCGAAGATTGCGTGTGAGTGGCTGTCGATCAGGCCGGGCATCAGGGTCTTGCCCGCCAGGTCGATGACGCGGGTCGAGGGTTCGATCAACGCCTTGATCTGCGCGTCGCTGCCGACCTGCAGCACTTTGCCGTCCTGCACTGCCAGAGCCTGTGCCTTGGGTTGAGTGTGGTTGGCGGTGAAGATCTTGCCGTTGATCAATACCAGGTCAACGGCGGCCATGGCTTCCATCGAGGCAAAAGCCACGGCGCAGCTCAGGAGTGTCGGGATGAATCTATTCATGCGAGGTGCCTTGTATTTATTCGTCTGGAAGCGAGACTAGTGGCTTGGCACGCTGGGCAGAACGCCTCAAACCAGCAAAACCCTTTTGCCTGAATGGAAAAACCATGGACAAGCTCAGTGCCTTGAAAATGTTTGTCGCGACGGCGGAGCACGGCAGTTTCAGCCGTGCCGCGCAGCAACTGGGCAAAACCCCGTCAGCGCTGACCAAGGCGGTCAGCCATCTGGAAGATGAACTCGGTGCACGCTTGTTCGAGCGCAGCACCCGCCGCACTTTGCTGACCGAGGTCGGTCGGCTGTATCTGGAGACGGCGCGCCAGGTGTTGCAACGCCTGCAAGAGGTCAACGAGGAGATCCTGCAGTTGCAGCACGGTTTGCAGGGCACCCTGAAAATCACCGCACCACTGGCCTTCGGCCGGGCTTTTCTCGACGAAGCATGCTCGGGCTTTCTCGATGAATACCCGCAAATCAGCTTGCACATCGACCTGTGCGACGAGTTCGTCGATCTGCTCGAAAGCGGTTACGACCTGGCGTTGCGTGAAGGCCATGACGACTTACCCGGACAGATCGCCCGAGTCGTCGGCGGTAATTGCCTGGCCCTTTGCGCCAGCCCCGATTACCTGATGCGCAACCCGGTTCCACTGACGCCACAGACCCTCGATCAGCATCACTGGCTGCTCTATCGACATGCGGCCCTGAGCCGTGAGTTCTGGTGGGTCGAGCGCGACGGTCAACGGCTCAGCTTGCCCCAGCCGTCACGGCCACGCCTGCAAAGCGGCAATTACGACTTGCTGTTGGCCAGTGCGCTGGCTGGGCGCGGCTTGCTGCACACGCCGTTGTGGAGCGCCGCACCGTATCTGGCGGATGGTCGGCTGGTGCGGCTGATGGCCGACTACCAGATTGATCCGGACGCCTTTGGTTCGCACATCCTGGCGGTCTACCCCAGTCATCGTCGGGCCACTGCCAAAGTGGCTGCTTTCATCGATTTCATTTCGGCTTTTCTACAGCAGCGCGGCCTGGGCTGAGGCTCACGACTGACGGTTCTTGTCAGGAAAAGTCGAGAGGAGTACAAATGTACTCCATGACGACTTTGACTCCCCGCCGTACCGCCATCCTGACCTTTATTCGCGAGCGTATCGCGCAGCAAGGTCAGCCACCGAGCCTCGCTGAAATCAGCGAGGCGTTCGGTTTTGCCTCGCGCAGCGTGGCGCGCAAGCACGTGGTGGCGCTGACCGAGGCCGGCTTCATCGAGGTCAATCCGCATCAGGCCCGTGGTATTCGCTTGCTCAATCAACCGCATCGCCCTGAGTTGCTGGACATCCCGGTACTCGGGCGGGTGGCCGCCGGTGCGCCGATGGGCGTCGATGCCGAGGTGCACAGCCGCTTGTGGCTGGATCCGTCGATGTTCTCGCGCACGCCGGACTACCTGCTGCGGGTTCAGGGCGACTCGATGATCGGCGACGGCATCCTCGACGGTGATCTGGTGGGCGTACGCCGCAGTGCCAAGGTGCAGAACGGCCAGATCGTCGTCGCGCGGCTTGAGGGTGAAGTCACCATCAAACGCTTTGAACGGGCAGGGGACAGCGTGCGGTTGTTGCCGCGCAACCCGGCTTACAGCCCCATTGTGGTCAACGCCGATCAGGATCTGGCGATTGAAGGGGTGTTCTGCGGTCTGGTGAGGCAAGGGTGATGGGCACCGTCGTTGCGCTGGATACGCTGTTCAATGGCGGCCAGGTCTGGAAAGGCCGGCCTGCGCCACCCAGCGTCAGCCCACAGCCGACCGGGCATGCGGCACTGGACGCGGCCTTGCCCAGCGGCGGCTGGCCGGAAGCGGCGCTGAGCGAAATCCTTATCGCCGGGCAGGGCGTGGGCGAGTTGCAACTGGTATGGCCAACCTTGGCCCGACTGACGACCGCCGGTGAGCGAGTGGTACTGGTGGCGCCGCCGTATGTGCCGTATCCCCAGGCCTGGCAGAACGCCGGGGTGGATTTGCGGCAGTTGTCGATTATTCAGACCAGTGACCGAGAGGCTCTGTGGGCGGCGGAACAATGCCTGCGCTCGGGCAGTTGCGGGGCGGTGCTGTGCTGGCCGCAACAGGCGGATGACCGCGCCTTGCGCCGCTTGCAGGTGGCGGCGGAAACCGGGCAGACCCTGGCGTTTGCCTATCGCTCGATCAAGGACGCCATCAACCCTTCACCGGCGGCCCTGCGTATTGCCATCGATTCCCGACCTGCGCAGTTAAGGGTGCTCAAGTGCCGTGGTGGGCTGGCTCGTTCGGCACCGATTGCCTTCGTCGCGGGGCAGTGAGGTTGGCATGCGCTGGGTCTGTATCCTTTTCCCGCAGCTGGCGCTGGACGCGGTATTGCGTCAGCGCAGCGATCCTGACGAACCGCTGGCGCTGCTGAGCGGCCCGGCGCAGCGTCGGGTGTTGCAAGCGGTCAATGAACCGGCGCGGGCATTGGGGTTGCGCCCCGGCCAGTCGATGACCGCCGCCCAGGCCTTGAGCAAGGCTTTTGCCTGCGCTGACTATGACGTGGCCGAAATCGAGCATTGGCAGCAGTTTCTCGCCGCCTGGGCCTACCGCTTCAGCTCTCAGGTCAGCGTGTATTACCCGCGTGCCGTGCTGTTTGAAATCGAGTCGAGCCTGGGATTGTTCGGGCCTTGGCCGCAGTTCGAGGCGCGGTTGCGCGCAGAGCTTACGGCGCTGGGGTTTCGGCATCGCCTGGTCGCGGCGCCCAATCCGCTGGCCGCACGGGTCCTGGCCAATGCCTACGACGGTCTGGCGGTACCGGACAATGACGCGCTACGGCAATTGCTCGGGCAGATGCCCATCGACCGGATCGGGCTTGAGCAAACGGTCGCTACCGCACTGTCGCGCATGGGCCTGCGCACCTTGAGTCAGGTTCAGGCGCTGCCGCGTCAAACCCTGGCCCGGCGCTTTGAGGCGCAGGTGCTCAAGCATCTCGATACCTTGTTGGGTGAGCGGCCGTTGGCCCTGGGGTTTTATCTGCCGCCGGACCGTTTTGATGTGCGGATCGAGCTGAATTTCGATGTGCAATCCCATCAGGCATTGCTGTTCCCGTTACGCCGGTTGACCGGTGATCTTTCGGCGTTTCTGTGTGGCCGGGACAGCGGCGTGCAGCGCTTTGACCTGCACCTGGAACACGCCGGGTTGCCGGACACGCTGATCAAGGTCGGTTTGTTGAGCGCCGAGCGCGACCCGGCGATGCTCTTCGAACTGGCGCGCGGTCGGCTGGAGCAGGTGCAGGTCGAGGCTCCGGTGCGTGGTTTTCGGCTGTCGGCGCAGGACTTGCCAAGCTTCGTCCCGCAACGTCGGGAGCTGTTCGACGAGCGTCCGCAGCAGTCCTTGCCCTGGGAGCAACTGCGCGAACGCCTGCGTGCGCGGCTGGGGGACGAGGCGGTGCAGGGGCTGGGTTTTCAGGCCGATCATCGACCGGAGTGTGCATGGCAGCCGAGTGCGCAGAGTCAGGTCGGCCCGGTGCTGGCTGATGTGCAACGTCCCGGCTGGTTGCTGACCGAGCTATTGCCCGTACACGAAGGCTCGGCGCGCATCCTCATGGGGCCGGAGCGCATCGAGTCCGGCTGGTGGGATGGCGCCGACGTACGCCGCGATTACTACCTGATCGAAACCCGCGCAGGCTCCAAGGCCTGGGCCTATCGTGCGGTGGGCGAGGCCGGGCCGCTGTGGCTGCAAGGCTGGTTCGCATGAGCGCCGACTACGCCGAACTGCACTGCCTGTCGAACTTCAGTTTCCAGCGGGGTGCATCGAGTGCCCACGAGCTGTTCGAACGGGCCAAGGGGCAGGGTTACCGAGCCTTGGCGATCACCGACGAGTGCACCCTGGCCGGTATCGTTCGTGCCTGGCAAGCGGCCAAGGCGCTGGAGTTGCCGCTGATCATCGGCAGTGAAATGCGCATCGAAAACGGACCGAAACTGGTGCTGCTGGTGGAAAACCTTGAGGGTTATCAGACCCTGTGCCGACTGATCACCCACGCCCGGCGGCGAACGGAAAAGGGCCAGTACCGGCTGCTGCGCGAAGACTTCAGCGGGCCATTGCCCGGGCTGTTGGCGCTGTGGGTGCCGGATACGGTCGACGCGCTGGAACACAGCGCTTGGCTTAAAGGTATTTTCGGCGAGCGGCTGTGGCTGGCGATTGAGCTGCACTGCGGACAGAACGACGCCCGTCGTCTGGCCGATTTACAGGCCCTGGCTGCCCGGTTACAGATTCCGGCGGTGGCCAGCGGCGACGTACACATGCATGCACGTGGCCGCCGCGCGTTGCAGGACACCATGACGGCGATTCGTCTGCATGTGCGGGTCGCCGACGCCGGGCAGCGCTTGCATCCCAATGGCGAACGACACTTGCGCAGCCTTGAGGCGTTGCGCGAGCTGTATCCACAGTCGTTGCTCGAAGAAACGCTGATCATTGCCCGACGCTGCACCTTCGATCTCGGTCAGTTGCGCTACCAATACCCGCGTGAACTGGTGCCGCAAGGGCAGACGCCGACTTCCTGGCTTCGCCGGTTGACCGAACAGGGCCTGTGCCGGCGCTGGCCCGAAGGGCCGGACAGCACGGTCATGACGCTGATCGAAAAGGAACTGAAGCTGATCGCCGAGCTCGGTTACGAGAGTTACTTTCTCACCGTCGAAGACATCGTCAGCTTCGCCCGTAGCCAGCGCATTCTGTGTCAGGGGCGCGGTTCGGCCGCCAACTCGGCGGTGTGTTAAGCCTTGGGGATCACCGAAATCGACCCGAGCCGGACGAGCATGCTGTTCGAACGGTTTCTATCCAGGGAACGCAACGAGCCGCCGGATATCGACGTTGATTTTGAACACGAGCGCCGCGAAGAAGTCTTGCAGTACGTGTTCCAGCGTTACGGCCGGACCCGGGCAGCGCTGACGGCGGTGGTCAGCACTTATCACGGTGCCGGCGCGATCCGCGACGTGGCCAAGGCCCTTGGTTTGCCGCCGGATCAGGTCAATGCGCTGGCCGATTGCTGCGGCCATTGGAGCGACGATGTGCCGCCGCTGGAGCGTTTGCGCGAAGGTGGCTTTGACCCGGACAGCCCGGTGTTGCGCCGAGTATTGAGCCTGACCCGGCAGTTGATCGGTTTCCCCCGGCACCTGTCCCAGCATCCGGGCGGTTTCGTGATTTCCGAGCAGCCGCTGGACAGCCTGGTGCCAGTGGAAAACGCGGCCATGGCCGAGCGCACGATCATCCAGTGGGACAAGGACGATCTGGACATGGTCGGCCTGCTCAAGGTCGACATTCTCGCCCTCGGCATGCTCAGCGCCATTCGCCGCTGTTTCGACTTGCTGCGCCACCATCGCGGGCGGGACCTGAGCCTGGCCAACATACCATCCGAGGACCCGCAAACCTACGAGATGATCAGCCGCGCCGACACCATTGGGGTGTTCCAGATCGAGTCCCGGGCGCAGATGTCGATGTTGCCCCGGCTCAAACCCAAGAACTTTTATGACCTGGTGATCGAAGTGGCCATCGTCCGTCCCGGCCCGATCCAGGGCGGGATGGTGCACCCGTACCTGCGGCGGCGTAATGGTGAGGAAAAAACAGTTTATCCCTCCCGAGAACTGGAGGCAGTGCTGGAGCGCACCCTCGGTGTGCCGTTGTTTCAGGAACAGGTCATGCAGATTGCGATTGTGGCGGCGGACTATAGCCCCGGCGAGGCCGATCAGTTACGCCGCTCCATGGCAGCCTGGAAGCGCCACGGTGGCCTTGAACCGCACCAGAAACGCCTTCGTGAAGGCATGCTGAAAAACGGTTACACGGAGGAATTCGCCGCGCAGATCTTCGAGCAGATCAAGGGCTTTGGCAGCTACGGTTTTCCCGAGTCTCACGCCGCCAGTTTTGCCTTGCTGACCTACGCCAGTTGCTGGTTGAAATGCCATGAGCCGGCGGCGTTTGCCTGTGCGCTGATCAACAGTTGGCCGATGGGTTTCTACAGCCCGGACCAGATTCTCCAGGATGCACGCCGGCATCAGTTGCAGATCCGCCCGGTGGACGTGGCCGCCAGCGACTGGGATTGCAGCCTGGAGCCGACTGACGGCGAGCAACCGGCGATTCGCCTGGGGTTGCGCATGATCAAGGGCTTTCGCGAAGACGACGCTCGCCGCATCGAAGCGGCACGTTCGCGGGGCGAATTCATCGACATCGCCGATCTTGGCGAGCGCGCCCGACTCGATGCTCGTGCGCAAGAGCAACTGGCCGACGCCGGAGCGTTGCGCAAGCTGGCCGGTGATCGCCATCGCGCACGCTGGGAAGTGGCGGGGGTACAGAAACAGCTGGGGCTGTTCGCCGGATTGCCGAGCCAGGAAGAGCCTTGCGTGGTGTTGCCCAAGCCGACCGTGAGCGAGGACCTGCAAGCCGACTACAGCAGTGTTGGCACCACACTCGGCCCGCATCCGCTGGCATTGTTGCGCGATGAGTTGCGTGCCCGGCGTTGTCGCAGTTCACGGGAACTGCTTGAAGTCGAACATGGGCGCAACGTCAGCGTCGCCGGCCTGGTCACCGGCCGCCAGCGTCCGGGCACGGCGAGTGGCGTGACCTTCGTCACCCTTGAAGACGAGTTCGGCAACATCAACGTGGTGGTCTGGCGCGACCTCGCCGAGCGTCAACGCAAAGCACTGATCGGCTCGCAACTGCTTAAGGTCGACGGACGCTGGGAGAAAGTCGGCGAAGTCCGGCACCTGATCGCAGGACGCTTGAGCGACCTGAGCCCGCTGCTCGATGGCATCAGCGTGCACAGCCGGGATTTTCACTAGTCGCCATGATCATCCAGGAAACTGACGCCAAAAAATATAAACACTGTCTTCAGTAGTGGCACTTTGGCATAATGCCGCCCGCCGACGTCCCGCACGTCGATTGCCGATTCGAATCCCCATTGCTTTTTCGCCACTGCAATCCGCAGTGGCTGGGCACGGCCATGCCGGGATAAACCGTTTTTCAGAAGGAATGCACAGTGAGAATGATCTCTCGAATGGTGGTATCAGGGGCAGCGATTGCCGTATTGGGCGCGATGGCCGGGTGTGCGACCGAAAGCTCCCGGGCATTGCCGGTAGAAAAAGTCGAAAGCGCCAGCCTTGCCTATTCCGGTGTTCGAGTGCCCATGGCAGTCGGCAAGTTCGACAACCGTTCGAGCTACATGCGCGGGATTTTCTCCGACGGTGTGGATCGCCTCGGCGGTCAGGCCAAGACCATCCTGATCACTCACTTGCAGCAGACCAACCGCTTCAGCGTGCTGGACCGCGACAACATGGGCGAGATCCAGCAGGAAGCGACGATCAAGGGCCAGTCCCAGCGCCTCAAGGGAGCTGACTTTGTGGTGACCGGCGACGTTACCGAGTTCGGCCGCAAAGAGACCGGTGATCACCAGTTGTTCGGCATTCTCGGTCGCGGCAAGACCCAGGTGGCGTACGCCAAGGTCAACTTGAACATCGTCAACATCAGCACGTCGGAAGTCGTCTATTCGACTCAGGGCGCGGGTGAATACGCCTTGTCCAACCGTGAAGTCATCGGCTTCGGCGGTACTGCTGCCTACGATTCGACCCTCAATGGCAAGGTGCTCGACCTGGCCATGCGCGAGGCGATCAATCGTCTGGTGGACGGCATGAATTCTGGTGCATGGAAACCGGGCAACTGATCAAGGTTGATGACAAGGAGCGGTACAAGCATGTTCAAGCGTTATATGTCGTGGGCGCCGATAGCGTCGATGTTGCTGGTGAGTGGCCTGCTGGCCGGATGCAACAGTCCGAAAACCCTTTACCAGTGGGAAGGCTACCAGCCACAGGTTTATGAGTATTTCAAAGGCGAAGAGCCCAAGGAAGCTCAGGCCGAAGCGCTGGAGCGCGACCTGCAAAAGATCAAGTCCACCGGCAAGACTCCGCCGCCTGGTTACCACGCCCACCTGGGTCTGTTGTACCTGAGCCTGGGCAAGGACGATCAGATGGTGCAGCAGTTCAGAACCGAGAAGACCCTGTTTCCAGAGTCGACGCCGTACATGGACTTTCTGCTTAAAAACGCCAAGACCGGAGACACCCAATGATCGCGCGCTCATTGAAACTGATGGCTGGCCTGCTGGCCCTGGCAGTCCTCGGCGGTTGCGTCAGCCCCAAGACCGTGGACTACTCGGCTTACAAACAAAGCCGTCCAAAAACCATTCTGGTGCTGCCGCCGCTGAACAATTCGCCGGACGTCAAGGCGTCCTACAGCATGCTCTCGCAGGTTACGTATCCGTTGGCTGAGGCCGGTTACTACGTGCTGCCGATCACACTGGTCGACGAGACGTTCCACCAGAACGGCCTGACCACGCCGGCGGACATCCACCAGGCACCGGCCAACAAACTGCGAGAGATCTTCGGTGCCGATGCCGCGCTCTACATTACCGTGACTGACTACGGCACTCGCTATATGGTGATCTCCAGTGCAACCGTAGTCACCGCCAGCGCAAAACTGGTAGACCTCAAGACGGGCACCACCCTGTGGACCGGCTCGGCCAGTGCGTCGAGCGAAGAGGGTAGCAACAACAATGGCGGCGGCTTGCTGGGTGTGCTGATCACCGCAGCGGTCAAGCAGATCATCAACAGCTCCACCGACGCCGGTCACCCGATTGCCGGTGTCACCAGTGCACGACTGTTGTCGGCAGGGCATCCTGCGGGCTTGCTGTACGGGCCGCGTTCGCCGAAGTACGGTACCGACTGAAATTGTAGGCCGGCGTAGGAGCTGCCGCAGGCTGCGATCTTTTGATCTTGTCTTCGGCTGTCTCCATATGCCAAAAGATCGCAGCCTGCGGCAGCTCCTACGCTGGCTATGTAAACCGTAACCCTGCCAAACGTCTTACCTGGCTTGCAACGATTGTTCAGGTGTCGCTACATCCGGTTGCCATGTGCTGGCAATCTGAATGAGCTATACACAATGAAACCATTAGCGACGGTCGCGCTCGCAACCAGTGAGCGTTGACTCTCCTGCGTCGACCCGTTGTTCCACTTTTGCGTTTTGCGCACAGAGTCAGCCGATGCAGTTTCTATCTGAAAGCCATGGGTGTTGCGGCTGGAACGGTGAAATGGCCGAGCGTATTCGCGCGTTCGACTGGACCCTCACCGAGCTTGGCCGCATCGATACCTGGTCGAACAGCCTGCGCAGCACGGTGCAATTGCTGCTGGCCTCGCCAGTGCCGTTGGTGATTCTCTGGGGCCGCCCCGGCTACATGATTTACAACGACGCTTACTCGGTGTTTGCCGGCGGCCTCCATCCCTATCTGCTGGGCTCACCGGTTGAGCTTGGCTGGCCGGAAGTCGCCGAGTTCAACCGCCGTGTGCTTGATACGTGCCTGGCTGGCGGCACCTTGTCTTATCACAACAAAGAGCTGGAACTGTTGCGCGACGGCAAACCCGAAGCCGTGTTCATGGACCTCTATTATAGCCCGGTGGCCGGTGACGACGGAGTGCCGGCCGGGGTCATGGCGGTTGTCGTCGAAACCCGAAAAACTGCAGAAGAATCACTGCTCAAGTTCACCCGCAACCTGGAGCAACGTGTCGCGGATGAAGTCGAGGCGCGACTGGCCGCCGAGGAGCAATTGCGCCAGTCGCAGAAGCTCGAAGCGATTGGCGGGCTGACCGGTGGCGTTGCCCATGACTTCAACAACCTATTGCAGGTTATCGCCGGCAACCTGCACCTGCTGGCGCGCCATGAACGCGATAATCCAAACGTGCAACGCCGGGTCAGTGCGGCGATTGCCGCGGTCGAGCGGGGCGCCACGCTGTCGGCGCAATTGCTCGCCTTCGCCCGTCGCCAGCCGTTGTCCCCGGCGGTCTATAACCCCCGGCACATCTTTGAAGGTCTTGGGGAGCTGTTGCAACGGGCATTGGGCGAAACCATTCACATCGACATGCAATTGCCAGACGATCCCTGGTGCATTCACGTCGATCGCAATCAACTGGAAAACGCGCTGCTGAACCTGGCGATCAATGCCCGGGACGCTCTGCATGGCGAGGGAACAATCGTTATCAGTGGTGCCAACGTTGTGCTGGATCGCGCATTTTGCGCGGGCAAGGGCATCAGCGCCGGTGACTACGTGCGCTTGTCGGTGGCCGACACGGGCGAGGGCATGGATCCTGCGACGCTCAAACAGGCCTTCGAGCCGTTTTTTACCACCAAGGCTGACGGACATGGCACCGGTCTGGGGTTAAGCATGGTGTTTGGTTTCGTCAAACAGAGCGGCGGCCATATCGATATGACCAGCCGTGTGGGGCAGGGCACGCAGGTGCAGATGTATTTCCCCCGCACTGAGCGGCCGCAAACCCGCGAGTTGCCGACGCGCGGCGCTCAACATAGCGGTGGGCACGAGACTATTCTGGTGGTTGAGGACAACGAAGAAGTGCGCAGCGCGGCGGTCGAGTTTCTGCAGCAATCGGGCTACCAGGTGTTGACCGCGGCCAATGGCGACTGCGCCATGCAGATGTTGCTGGAGGGGGTGGCGGTGGATCTGATCTTCACCGACGTGGTCATGCCCGGGCTGATCAAAAGCTCGGACCTGGCGTCCTGGGCCAAGATCCAGACGCCACCAGTGGCGGTGCTGTTTACCTCGGGCCACACCCGCGACATCATTTCGCGCAATCATCAGCTCAGCCCGGACACCCATTTGCTGAGCAAGCCTTATGGCCCGGATGCGCTCATGGCGATGATTCGAAACGTCCTCGGCGACTGACGGTGGCAGTTTGAACGCAGTGACAATAACGGCACGTCCGACCAGCGGGCACCGCTGGTCTGATTGATGGTCGACAGCAACCGCCGAGCGAGGCCATTCTGATAACTGGCGAACGCGCGCCAAGGCGTTCGCCACCGATCAACAAACGGAGGTGTTCCATGCCGGTGAATCATGACCTGTATCAGGACCTGAGCTGCTCAAAGGAAGTCATTCAGCAAAAGCGTGCCAATGATCCCCACCTGAACGCGCTGCTGGATAAATATTCGGAAATCGACAACCGGGTCCTGAAGGCAGAAGCCCAGGCTCTGGCAGATGACGAAGTGAGGAAGCTCAAGGAAAAGCGCCTTTCGATTAAAGACGAAATATCCCGGAGTTTGAACGGTTCTGCCAGAACGTGACCAACGCGTGGGGGGCGCAGTGTCGCCCCCCGTTCTACAGCCTATTCTGGCTGGTGTATCGCTTTGGCCAACGGTAATCGTGCCATATGGCTGGACTTCAGCGAGCCGAAATACAATCAGTCGCCGTACCCGCGAACTGTGGTGATCGGTGAGTAATTGCGGCTGCTGGCATCCTGCAGATTGGCGATGATCTTTCCGGTTGCGGCGTCCAGGCCACCGATTGAACCTTGGTCGGCGACAGCAGCAGGAACAGGCCGATCACCACCAGCAGAAATATCAGAATTGCGCGAACGCTGATTCGACGTGGCACCTTGCTCATCAGGCGATTGCTCCTGTCTGGGTCGGAATTGTCCGCTGGGCCATGTCGCACAGGGCCAGCATCGAGGCCGCCGATTCGTGTTCGATACGCCGCTTGAGCAGCAGTTGATTGGCCAGGCGCATCAGCAGACCGCTGAAGCGGTATTCCAGGGTGCGAACGAAGCGCGTGCCGTCACCCTCGCTGGCGCATTCATACGTCACCAGCAGTTCCAGGCCATGATCGCCCTGAGCGCGAGCGCTCCAGCGCCGACCTGGCAGGTACTCGTTGACCTCCCAGCTCAAATGCCCGGCCCGCCCGCCCGCGTGGATGTCCTCTTCAAAACGTGCGCCCGCATGCAGCGGCCCTTGCGGACCGTCGACTTTCAGCGATGACGGGTGCCACTCTGGCCAACGCGTCGCGGCGCTGGCGTAGGCGAGCACATCGATCGGGTCACGTGCGATGTCGATCTGGTGCTGCATGCGGGTCATGGGTGTTCGCCTCGTTTGAAGGTGCGAATGATCGGGTTCGTCTTCCCAATACAGCGTGCCGAAAAGGTAGTCCATCAGCGGCAAAACGATATTGAAATTGCGCTCCTGCATCAGCTCGCGACGGTGATGCAGTGCGTGCAGACGGCGCATCTGGCGAATCCACGGCAGGCGGGTGAGGGGGTTGCTCGGCGGCAGATGTTCGCAGGCGTGAAACACCTCGTAAGTCAGGTAGCCGAGGATCATGCAGCCGGCGAACAGCCCGGCGACGTTGCCATTGAGGTGTTTGAGCAGCCACCAGGCGGGCAGGGTGATCGCCAGGCTGTGCAACACGATCAGCCACGCCGGAAACAGAATTACCCGCCAGTCGCGCGCCGTGTCGTAGGCCATGTAGCCAGGGGCGAAAAAACTGTGGTGATCGCCGGCGTGCCGGGCATAAAACAGCCGCGCAAAAGTCTTTTTGTAATGGCCCAGATGCCGGTGCACGACGTAGACCGCGAAATTGAAAAACAGCAGCGTCAGCGGCACTGCCAGCCACTCCAGGGGTTGCACCTGATGCACGGTGCTCCAGAACAGCGTGATACCCAGCACACCGAAGGCCAGTACAAAACCACCGTGCAGCCACGGGTTGTAGAACCGATGAATATCAGCCCGGTAGCGGGTACGAAATGCCTGCGTGGTTTGCCTCACCGCGATCACCTGTTTTCGTTGTTATAGAAACAAGACTAGCCAACTTGCCAACGGATGTCGGGAATGGGCAGGCATTCACGCTGAACGGGTGTGGATATCGCTCAGATCAGCGGATCCCAGCGCTGGGACCAGTCACTGTCGGTCTTGACCAGTTCCCGTAACAACTCGAACGCCTGTTGCAGCACCGCCGAGTCGCGATCCCGCGAGTACACCAGATAGGTCGGGTAGCTGAACTCCGGGGCTTTGGGCACTCGTTCCAGCACGCCGCTGTCGAGGTAGGTCTGGACCACCCGAGTGCGGAAATAACCGGTGCCTCCGTTTTGCAGGATGTACTGCAGCGCCAGAGGGCCGAGATTGAAGCTCAACGCGGCTTTTGCCTTGTCCGGCAGCGCCGCGTCGTGCTGGCGGCGGAACTCCTTGCCCCAGTCGATATAGACGTAAGGCTCGGGCCTGGACGGCAGGCGCACCAGGATGAGTTTTTCTTCCAGCAGTTGTTCCACTTGCAGCTGTGGCCAGTACTCGGGCTGGAACACCAGCGCAGCATCCAGCACACCCAATTCCAGCTGACGCAGCAGGTTTTCGCCGTCGCGGATTTCCGTGCGCAAGGCATGGCTGGGGATCTTCTCGCGCAGTTCACGGGCCCAGCTGAGCATCAGCGGGTTGCACAAGCTGACCTCGCCGCCGATGTGCAGCACATTGCGGTAGCCCTCCGGTAACGGTAAATCCCGGCGCGCCGCTTCCCATGTCTGTACCAACTGATTGGCATACACCACGAAGGCTTCGCCGTCCGCAGTCAGACGTGCACCGGCGCGATTGCGCACGAACAGGGTGCTGGCGAGCTGGCTTTCGAGCTTTTGCACCCGCGCGGTAATTGCGGTCTGGGTGACGTGAAGCTTTTCGGCGGCGGCCGCAAGACTGCCGCAGCGAACGATTTCCAGGAAGGTGCGGGCGAGATCGATGTCCATAAGCAGTCGCTGACATAAGGAACTCAGCAGTGTAGAGCAAGCGTCTGTCTGAACTCGAGCTGAATGAGCGGGGCGGCGTGCATCTGCGCGAGTCCTCGCTCTACACTGCAAGCCACCTCGAATAACAACGGACGTTCCCATGACAGCAAAGTCAGCCGCGAACATTCTCGACACCGTCGAAGGCCAACGTTTGGCGGGTGAGGAGGCTGAGCGCTGGCGCGAGTGGGGCCCGTACTTGAGTGAACGGCAGTGGGGCACGGTGCGCGAGGACTACAGCGCCGATGGCGACGTCTGGCAGTATTTTCCCCATGAGCATGCCCGCAGCCGGGCGTATCGATGGGGCGAGGACGGGCTCGCCGGGTTCTGCGACCGGGCCCAGCACTGGTGCATCGGGTTGGGGCTGTGGAACGAACGCGACCCGATTCTCAAGGAACGCCTGTTTGGCCTGAACAATGCCGAGGGCAATCACGGCGAAGACGTCAAAGAGCTGTATTTCTACGTCGACGGGGTGCCGAGCCATGCCTACATGCGCATGCTCTACAAGTACCCGCAGGCCGCATTTCCTTACGCCGATCTGGTGGCCGAAAATGCCCGTCGGGGCCTGGACGATGCCGAGTATGAAATCCTCGATACCGGGGTGTTCGAGGACGACCGCTACTTCGATGTGACGGTGGAATACGCCAAGCACAGCCCGGATGACTTGTTGATGCGGGTCACCGTGCACAACCGTTCTGATCAGCCGGCGCGCTTGCGGGTACTGCCGCAGGTATGGGCGCGCAATACCTGGAGTTGGGGCGGTGACAGGCACAAGCCCAGCCTGACGCTGACCGGTGACTCGGTCATGGCGCAGCACCCGATGCTGGCGGACCGGCAGCTCAGTGCCTGGGGTGAGGAGGGCTGTGAATGGCTGTTCTGCGACAACCAGACCAACCATCCGAAACTCGATGCGGTGGCAGCCAACGGCCCGTTCAAGGATGGCATCAACGATTATCTGGTGGACGGCATCACCGAGGCCATTCACCGAGATACAGGTACTCGGGTGGCGGCGCATTTCGTCCTCGAGCTGGACGGACTGGCGAGCAAAAACGTCTACCTGCGCTTTGCCCCGGTTGGCGCACCGAGGGTCAACGCCAAGGCGCTGTTCGAGCGCCGCCGCGTTGAAGCCGATGATTATTACGCCGTGCTGCAAGCGCAAATGCCTGACCCGGATGCGCGTAACGTTCAGCGTCAGGCGTTGGCCGGGTTGCTCTGGTCCAAGCAGCTGTATTACTTCGACGTCAATCGGTGGCTCGACGGCGACCCCGGTCAACCGTCGCCACCGCCCGGGCGGCTGCATATCCGCAACACCCACTGGCGGCATTTGTCGAACGCCGACATCGTTTCCATGCCTGACACCTGGGAATATCCGTGGTACGCGTCGTGGGACCTGGGCTTTCAGGCCGTCGCTTATGCGCTGATCGATCCGGGTTTTGCCAAGCATCAACTGCTGCTGTTGGTCAAAGACCGCTTCATGCACCCCAACGGCCAGCTGCCGGCCTACGAGTGGCGTTTCGACGATGCCAACCCGCCGGTGCATGCCTGGGCCAGTTGGCGGGTGTATCAGCGTGACAAGGCTTTGACCGGTGTCGGGGACATGGATTTTCTCGAGCGGATTTTCCACAAGTTGCTGTTGAATTTTTCCTGGTGGGTCAACCGCAAGGATGCCGAAGGTCGCAACCTGTTCCAGGGCGGGTTTCTCGGGCTGGACAACATTGCGCTGTTCGATCGTTCGGCCGTGTTACCGCCCGGTTTTCAACTGGATCAGGCCGACGGCACGGCGTGGGTCGCGGCGTATGCGCTGGACTTGATGCGCATTGCCCTGGAACTGGCCAAGCGCAACCCGGTGTACGTCGACATCGCGGTGAAGTTCTTCGAGCACTTTCTCTACATTGCTGGCGCCATCAACCGCGTGGACTATGCCGATGAAGGTTTGTGGGATGAGCAGGATCATTTTTTCTACGACGTGTTGCACCGGCCCGACGGTGTCAACGAACCGCTGCGTTTGCGCTCCATCGTCGGCCTGATGCCGCTGTTCGCGGTGCAGGTGCTGGAACAGCACGAGCACGAAGGGCTGCCGGGTTTGCGTGAGCGTTTATTGGGTTTTATGCACCATCGGCCGGATCTGGCGAGCCTGGTTTCACGCTGGACCGAACCCGGAGAAGGCAATCGGATGTTGCTCGCGCTGTTGCGCGGCGAGCGCACCAAAGACTTGCTCAAACGTATGCTCGATGAGGCCGAGTTCCTCTCCGAATTCGGCGTTCGCTCCTTGTCAAAAGCCTTCGCCGAGCATCCCTTTGGCGTGCAGATCAACGGTAATAAACTGTGTGCCCACTATGAACCGGCGGAATCCGGTTCGCGGTTGTACGGTGGTAATTCCAACTGGCGCGGGCCGTTGTGGATGCCGATCAACTACATGCTGATTGAGTCGTTGCGCGAGTTTCACCGTTACTACGACAACAACTTTTCGGTCGAATACCCCAGTGGCTCAGGCTATCTGGCGTCGCTGGCGGAGGTGGCCGACAGCTTGAGTCAGCGCCTGACGCGCCTGTTTCTGCGGGATGAAAACGGTAGCCGGCCGTCGATGGTCGGCTATGCACAGCTCCAGGCCGACCCGTTGAGCCGGGACCTGGTGCTGTTTCACGAATACTTCCACGGCGAAACCGGCCGTGGCCTCGGCGCATCCCATCAAACCGGCTGGAGCGCGTTAGTGGCGTTGCTGCTGTAGGGGAGTAATCAAGCGATCAGCGTGATTTCACGCTCCAATGCCCACGGCGCAATCAAGCGCTGCGGGGTCTGGCAGGTTTTGCGCTTGAACACGAAGTTGCGGCACTTTTCGGCGAACTGTTGGCGGTTGTGCACCATGTCCAGTTGCATCTGTGTCAGCTCGACCTCGCGACAATGCTCGATCTGCTTTAGGTCCATGCTGGCTTTGCGCGCTCGTAACACCGCGTACTTTTCATCAGTCAACGCGCTGTTGGCCTGTTGCAGCAGCCATTGGCTGAACTCGCGCGGGCAGCGCGGGCCGATGTCCTGAATCATCCCCAATTGCCAGGCTTGAAACGCGCTGATCGGCAGGCATTCTTCGGTGAGCTTGTGCGCGATTTTACTGCCGACTGCGCGGGGCAGGCTGTAGGTCCAGTATTCGGAGCCATACAGGCCCATGGTTTTGTAATGCGGATTGAGCACGACATCCGCTCGGGCGAATACGATGTCGGCGGCCAGCGCCAGCATCACACCGCCGGCTCCGGCGCTGCCGGTCAGGCCACTGACCACCAGTTGCCGGGCCGTCAGCAGTTCCTGGCAGACATCATCGATCGCCTGAATATTGGCCCAGGCTTCCAGCCCCGGCACCTTTGCTGCCTGAATCACATTGAGGTGCACGCCATTGGAAAAGCTCCCGCGACCACCCTTGATCAGCAGCACTTGAGTGTCGCGGGCCTTGGCCCAGCGCAATGCTGCGACCAGTCGTTGGCACTGTTCGGTGCTCATGGCGCCGTTGTAGAACTCGAAGGTCAGTTCACCGACGTGCCCCGACTCCCGATAACGAATCGGTTGATAGGTTGCTTCATTGAAAGGTTGGCCGGCGATCGATCCATCCAATACCGGTATTGCATCGAGTTGCCCGGCCAGCACATGCCGCGCTGGCAATTTGAAGGTTTCTTCTGCGGGCTGCGCCTTGCGCTTGAGCGAGCCGATCCACAGGCTGTGATCGCCCGTTGCGACCAGTACGGCATCGTCCTGAACGGCAAGGATTTTCCCCGGCGTACCGCTGCGCGAGTCCAGGTGGGCGTCGTACAGGTAATATTGCCGACCGGCCAGGCTCGCCAATACACCAGGCTGGCCGTCGGCGGCGTCGATGCTGCGTTTGATGAATCGCGCGCAATCGTGCCAGCTGAAGGTTCGGTCGGCCTGTTTCATGTTTGGTTTCAGACGGCCGATGACGTTGGGTTGCGTGTAATCGAGCGGTGTCGGGACGAAATCGCTGGCGAATTTTTCCACCACATCGCGGATGCAATAAATTGCTGCGTCACTTACCGGGCCGTTGTACAGCTCGGATTTGCGCACGTCGGCGGGTATGTTGAATTCATAGGTCGACCAGATCGGCCCGGCGTCCATTTCTTCCACCGCCTGCAAAGCCGTGACGCCCCAGCGGCTGACCTGCTGGGTGATGGCCCAGTCCAGCGCACTGGCGCCGCGGTCGCCGACGATGCCGGGGTGAATGATCACCACCGGCCGCTCCGGATTACTCCAGAGTTGCTGCGGAACACGATCCTTGAGGAACGGGCAGATCACCAGGTCGGCCGCCGATTCCTCGATCTGCCGGCACACCGTGGCTTCGTCGGTGAACAGCACTACGCTGGGTTCATGACCCGATTGGCGTAAATCCAGCCAGGCCCGTTGGGTCAAACCGTTGAACGCCGATGACAACAACATGATCTTCAATGACCGCATGGATGACTCTTCCCTGAGGATGCGCGGCCGGAGGCTCCCATTGAGCCGTCCCTGGCCTTTGATGGAAGCGCAAGGGTAGAGGCTGTGTGGCGAGGGTTACCTGATCGAGATCAATCTTGTGTCGGCAAATCGTTCATCAGTTTTGATCGTTCTCACGCGGGAGCGTCACGAGTGTCTGGTAAAGCGTTCGGTCACTACCGTCTTTACACTACTGAACAAGCCGTGGTGGTGTAATGGCGCCATACATTGGGCCAATTCCACTTGAGTTAAGAGGGGGGCACTTTGTACTCATTTCAGCTTGAATGAATTTTCCTGATCCTCCATCCGCCAAGTCGATGTGGAGACAAGCAAAAGCCACAACGGGAACTGCCGCATGAGTCGTTATATTCCCAACGATAGGAACCGTAACATACTCGCAGGTTTTGTCCCCTGCCGCACTGCAGCTATTGACTGAGCTGAAAAGTGTAGTTTTAGTGCCAGGCTGAATCCAGGTATTATCCCCGATGCCGAGTGCTGTTGGGTTTCCATTAGTAATAAGGTCTCTTATTGTTGGAACGTTATTGCTGTCAACAGAGAATGATGTCCACTGCCCAGCTTCGCAGGCTCCGGTATGATAGGACGATCCAATTTTAATGACATAGGGTTTTCCCGTGGCGGGATCATTTTTCGGTTGTGGCGGACTTGAGCTTGAATTCCAATAATTATCGTACATGCATTGAGTTATTACGATGGGGAGAAGCCCCTGCACAACGGTGCCGGGGCTTGAAATTATCGCAGTGGCAGTGGAGGCAATGGGGACGGTATTAACCCCAAAGATGCGCGCAATAAAAGTATTTACAGGCCCGCCGTTCAGGCCGGTATCTTTTTTGATAGTCACTTGCACCGCTGGAAAATCCGATGTGCCCTGCACAGCATGCACACCAATTGAAGGGTTTGTAACATTCCAGTAGCCGGTTTTGATACTGCCGCTGGTGATAGGGGCGCTCGCCGCTGTGTTTTTTGAGAACTCGGTATTTGCGGGGTTTGCGCGAATAGATGCCGTAGTGAAATCTGGCGCGCTGTTAGCTGAGTTTCCACATAGGCTACTAATGCTACGCGGATAGAGACAACCCGTACCTGCTAAGGCAGCGGCATCAGCGGCGTTTTGAAGTTCATTACGCACAACGTAAGCATAAGCAAAATCTACAGCCAATGCTGTAACGCCGAACAGCACGGGTAGTGTAATGACAACCAAAATTAACGCTGCGCCTTGCTGGTTTTTCTTAACCGCAACATGGCCTGCTATTTTTTTGGGGTTAGGGCGTGCGGCAATGCTGTTAGTTTCAATCGCTGTGCACATGGTGAACATCCTGAGTTGAAGTCACTCATTTAGCATCACTGTTGTCGCCGACAAGTTAATCGGGTTATTGACTACATGGAGAATGCCACCCAGAACCATTGTGGAGTATTGGTATGAAACCTGGACGCTGAGTTGCGTTCCAAAGGCCCCTGCAGCCCCGGTCGGAGTGACTGTCGGGGCTACGGACGATCCAAACGTTATCAAGTTAGAGCCCAAATAATTATTGGCAATGCTTTGGATTTGAGCGGTGGTGAGTTTGGGAGACTTTAATACTATGCCAGCTCTTGCTGCTTCTCGGCTGGCATTGGTTATTATGGCCTTGTCATAAAGAGCAACGCTAAACTCTATAATGACAAATATGATGAGAAAAAGAACGGGCAGAACGAGTGTGAGCTCGACAGCGGCAAGCCCTTGTTCTTTTTTCTTCATGTTGCTCACCTTTTACTTATTTGGCATGGTTGTCTGCTATATGCTTGCCTGTATGACAGTTCATGCTCTGGATTTGCATGCGTCACCCAAGCATAAAATACGGGTAATTCTATTGTTTCGTGAAATAATCAACCGTCCACGTATTTACCATAGATCCATTTGGCCAGAAGTAAAGCCTGCCTTGCGCTCATTCGTGGAGCTCCGAAAAATTTCAACCCGCACTGTGGTTGCGTAGCTGGCGGCTGAAATAACTGCCGCAGCAGCCAACTCCCGCCCGACCTGATGTGTTAACGATATAAATCAACGCTATAAGTAAGTGTGCGGTGCTGGCACTTTCATCGAAGGTTTATTCCAAAACGCTACATGAATCTATCGTTATTCAGGTTTTTGAAATATTAGTGAGCGATTGATGTGGTTGGCATTCTTTAATATATCCGGAGTCTATAGGGGGGCAGTCGGATTGTGTCAAGTGATCGAAACAGCGTTGTCGATTGTGATGTTGTACTGCTGAACTCTGACGAAAATCGAGTCTAAAAAGCCTGATTATTGCTTGGACGCAGGCACAGCAAGGGGGAGCAAGCTCCCCCCTTCGGTTTTACCGGGCACTAGTGACGCGGGAGCGTGGGAACGATCAGTCGCGCTGACTTGTTATTGCGCAGAATCCGGTGGATCGAGGTGATCCAGTGCGCGATTCACCGCCAACTCGGCCAGGGAAATCATCTGCTGAATCGCCAGTGCGGTATTGCGCTTGGGGCCTTCGAGCTCAAACGCCAGATCGCTGGCCATGACATTGGCCGAGGCGAGGGTTTCGCAGGCATGGGCCAACAGGGTTTCGCTGTCGACGTCGGGGGCGATGACGAAAATGCAGCCGGGGCGTCGGTCGGCTAACAATGCCTTGGTCTCAGGCAGTACCAGGTAGTGATCGAGCGCACGGTGCGCGGCGGCGTGGAGTTCTTTTGAGTCGAGGGAGGCGTAGGGCGAAACGGGGTCGGTTTCAGAGGGATTTGGGGTGGCTTTGAACATGGTGAACCTCACTTTGTCATCGGGAAACACCTTGAATTCGGGGCCGCCAAGCCCGTGCCGCTGAATGGTCAGCGACACGGAAACGATAGGGGCGAGGGCCAATACGCAAAAGCCGGCGGATTCTGGCGTAGGTGTAGGTCGCTACGCAAGGCGTTGTAGCCTGTGACGGAGGTTGCGTGGGCAAGCTTAAACGCCCGTAGCAGCTGTCGAGCCCGCGAGGCTGCGTTCGGCCGAGAAGCGGTCGTAAAATCATGCAACACGTTCTTTCAGGTAAACCGCGTACGCAGGGTTTGCGAGGACTGCGTCCTCGAACGCAGCCTCGCGGGCTCGGCAGCTGCTATGGGCAAACGGGTAGCAAGGCCGTTTCGGTGCACCCGCAGGTGTTATCTATGTAGGGCCTTATGTGGATGGTCAGGGCATAAAGTGACCCTCGATCTTCAGGCAAGAAGATCGGACATCCACTTAAAGGGAATTAACCAACGTGCCGAATAGCAATGAATATTCATATACAAGCGAACAGGTAAACGCGGCGTTTTCAGACATCAGCGCGAGTTTGTTCAAAGACAAGGTCATCAGTACCACCAACCCGAAAATGCTGATCGTGGCCGGTATTCAGGGTTCAGGGAAAACCTGGTTGCTGGAAGAGTCATTACTTAAAACCGGCAACTACTCGAACTACATCAGGCTGTATCTGCCCGAGTACCGCAAAAAGCATCCGCAGTATTCACGGATGGAAACCCACGGGGTGCTGCATGTGTATGAGCACACCGAGGCTTTTGTGCGGGAAGTGTGTACGAAGATCTTCGAAAAAGCTTTTGCCGAGAAATACAGCATCATCATGGAGGCTGCACTGGATTCGGCAGACTTCGCGGCATTCCCGCCAATGGCCGTGTCAGCGGGCTATCAGTTTGAAGTTCACGTGGTGGCCTGTAAAAAAGAGTTCACCCATTTGTCGACCATCACCCGTGGCTTGAAGAGCCTTCAAGACAAGCAACTGGAACGGTTCCTGAAACTCTCGGAGCTTGAGGCGAGTCTGGGCAATGCACAGTCGGTGCTGAATGCCTTCGAAGAAGCGTGTGCGCAAAAGGTCGGCTCTGAAATCACTGTGTACGAGCGCGGGTTTGGTGAGCTGAAAAACCGAAAAGTTGTCTGTCGCAGCCAGTGCGACACAGTCGGTCAGTTAACCCCGCAATCGGTGGTCGATCATAAAGGGGTGACTATTGCTATCGCTGACAACCCGGTCGCAATCGAGCTTGCACCCGGCAAGACCTCGCGTTCCTGCTATGCGGCCTACAACAACATTGTGAGCGCCGAGGTCAGTCTCAGGCGTGACCGACGGGAAATGGTCTGGGACTGCCAGTTAGCGCTGCTGGAGGCTCCACGTCTGAACAATCAGGTTCCCGGTTTCGTCTACACCGACTTGGTGAGTTACGTGTTCAAGCATTTGCATCTTTGATCAACCGATAAGAAGCCCGCCATTGGCGGGCTCCCTGCCAAACCTGTCGGTCAAAACGCAAAGCACGAACAGCCAAACGCGCCCCAGAACCCTTGAAAGTCGCTGACCGGCGCGTTCGATAAGCGCGCCCGCTCATGGCTGTGGGCATGCACGGCGCAGGCGCCCACGCATTGATGCATTTGGGCGGTGAGCGGCGCCAAGGGTTTCCAGTGCCCCGGCACATTCACCACCGGTGACCAATCGGGCATCACCGGCAGGTGGGGCGGGCCGAGTTTGTCGAATTCGAGGCTGCCATACACCACTTTGCCGTCGACCACGGTCAGCACTGATTCAATCCACTTGATCGCTTCGTCGTCGACGCTGAAGTAGTCGGCAGACAACGCCACCAGATCGGCCAGTTGCCCGACCTTGATCTGGCCCTTTGTGCCTTGCTCGGAGGAGAACCAGGCGCTGCCATGGGTGTAGAGTTCCAGCGCAGTGTCGCGGCTCAGACCTTGCGGGTACAGCTCCAGACCGCCGAAAGTGCGGCCGCTGACCAACCAGTAAAGCGACGTCCACGGGTTGTAGCTGGAAACCCGCGTGGCGTCGGTGCCGGCACCCACCGGGATGCCTTCGGCGAGCATGCGCTGAATCGGTGGGGTGTGCTCGGCGGCCTTGGCGCCATAACGGTCGACGAAGTACTCACCCTGGAAGGCCATGCGGTCCTGGATGGCAATGCCGCCGCCCAGTGCACGAACCCGCTCGATATTCTGCGGGGTGATGGTTTCGGCGTGATCGAAGAACCACGGCAGACCATCGAACGGGATATCGCGGTTGACCTTTTCGAACACGTCGAGCATCCGCGTGATCGATTCGTTGTAGGTGGCGTGCAGGCGGAATGGCCAGCGCTTCTCCACCAGATGCCGGACCACGGGCTCCAGTTCCTGCTCCATGGTCTGTGGCAGATCGGGGCGCGGTTCGAGGAAGTCTTCGAAATCTGCCGCAGAGAACACCAGCATTTCGCCAGCGCCGTTGTGCCGCAGGAAATCGTCACCCTGGCCGTAGTGCGAGGTGCTGGTCCAGTTCTTGAAGTCGGTCAGCTCTTCCTTGGGTTTTTGGGTGAACAGGTTGTAGGCGATGCGTACGCTGAGTTGTTTGTCTTCCGCCAACTGCTGGATGACCTGATAGTCGTCCGGGTAATTCTGATAGCCGCCACCCGCATCAATGGCGCTGGTGACGCCGAGGCGATTGAGTTCGCGCATGAACTGCCGGGTCGAGTTGACCTGATACTCCAGCGGCAACTTCGGCCCCTTGGCCAGGGTTGAGTACAGAATCATCGCGTTCGGACGGGCGATCAGCATGCCCGTGGGATCGCCATTGGCATCGCGCTGGATTTCACCACCCGGCGGGTTCGGGGTGTTGCGGTTGTAGCCGACCACCTTCAGCGCCGCGCGGTTGAGCAGGGCGCGGTCATACAGGTGCAGGACGAACACCGGAGTGTCAGGCGCGGCTTTGTTCAGCTCTTCAATCGTCGGCAGGCGTTTTTCGGCGAACTGGAACTCGGTCCAGCCACCCACCACGCGCACCCATTGCGGTGCTGGCGTGCGATCGGCCTGGTCCTTGAGCAGGCGCAGAGCGTCGACCAAGGACGGCACTCCTTCCCAGCGCAGTTCGAGGTTGTAGTTCAGGCCGCCTCGAATCAGGTGCAGGTGCGAATCGTTGAGGCCAGGAATCACTGTGCGTTTTTGCAGGTCGATGACTTGGGTACTGGCGCCGCGCAGGGGCATGACGTCCGCATCATTGCCGACGGCAATAAACCGCCCGTCCTTGATAGCGACCGCACTGGCCTGGGGTTTTTCCCGGTCAACCGTGTGCAGGCGACCGTTGAACAGAATCAGATCGGCTGGGGTGTTGGTCATGCTGGTGCTCTCCACAAATAGGGGACTGGTCCAGGCACTGACGGTGCCTGCCGAAAGACCGTGCAGTACGCGGCGGCGGGTGAAGTCGTCGTGTTCATCAGGTGGGCTCATGGCGCCGTTCTCCGCAGGTGTTCGGTCGAGCGAGCAGCCGGATGCGTGAGCCATACGGCCAGCAAAGAATATAGACGGCTAATTCGGGGGTGATGCGTCGGGCGAGAAGATTTTCGACAGGCAGAAACGACGAATCCCGCCATAAAGGCGGGATTCGTATGCAGCCAGAGAGCTCCCGAGGTCGGGAGCCGCAGTCTTAGCTTGGGAACAACTCGGACAGTTTCATGGCCAGCATCATGTCGCCTTCAGCGCGCAGTTTGCCGCCCATGAACGCTTGCATGCCGTCGGTCGAACCGTCGACGATGCCTTCCAGGGTTTCGCCGTCCATGACCAGAGTCACTTGAGCGTCCGGGTTTTCGCCTTCCTGCAGCTCGCAAGTGCTGTCTTTGACGATCAGCGAGAAGTTTTTGGTGTCGTCGATGCGGAAACCGAAAACCAGGTCCAGACCGGCAGCAGCGGCTGGGTTGAACTTGGCTTTCATTGCTTGTACGGCGTCAGCTACGGAGGTCATGGTTCGATCCTTTCATGAAGTGTTACAACAAGGGTCACAGTGATCCGGACTCAACGGAAAGTGATGAGTTCCGGGGCCTTCAGCAGTTGTAAATGTGCATGACTGTTGAAGGAAGCCAGCGCCACCTCGCGCCCACGGAACTTCAGGTGGTTGAGCGAGGTGTTGACGATTTGCCAATTCAGCTCAAAGGCCTGTCTGGCCGGCATTTGAGTAATCAGGTGGAGCAGGGCAGTGATGGTTCCGCCGGAGGTGAACACGGCGATTTTCTGGGTGTTGTCGGCCTGTTCGAGAATACGCTGCAAACCTGCCCGGACTCGCTCGACAAAGCCTAGCCAGCTTTCGAGGCCCGGTGGGTCGTACTTACCCGCCAGCCAGCGCTCGATGATCAAGGCAAAGATTCGTTGAAACTCGCCGCGATTCTGCGCGGCATTGCGCAGGATGTGCAGGGCTTCAGGCTCTTCGGGTAACAGGTCCGGAAGCAGTGCGCGGATGATCGCGTCGGCGTCGAACTCGTTGAAAGCCGAATCGATCTCCAGCGGCGGCACTGGCAGACCGACAGCGCTGAACTGCGCCAGGGCGCTGTTGGCGGTGTGTTGCTGACGACGCAGGTCGCCCGACAGGCAGCGGTCGAAACTCAATCCCAGTTCAGCCAGGTGGCTGCCGAGTACTTCTGCCTGACGAATACCGGTCGGCGACAGCACGTCGTAGTCGTCTGCACCGAAGGAGGCCTGGCCATGTCGAATCAAATAGATGCTGCCCACGTCCGCGTCATCCCGGTACGTTGAAGGTTTTGCGAGGTTATGAGGATGCCGGTGAGCTGTCAATGAAAAAACATACGCTTGTTTGAAATGCTCGTTGGAGCCCCGTTACTGAAGGTTTCACGACTGGTCGCAACGCGGTTGCATGAGTATGCTGGAGGTATCCCGCGCCTGTGTGTTCAGCGGCGCACTGTAGTTAAAGGAGTCGATGTGGATTTTCTTGCCGAGTACGCAAGTTTTCTGGCTAAAACCGTGACCCTGGTGGTCGCCATTCTGGTGGTCCTGGCCAGCTTTGCGGCGCTGCGCAGCAAAGGCCGGCGCAAGGCTGCGGGCCAGTTGCAGGTCAGCAAACTCAATGATTTCTACAAGGGGTTGCGTGAGCGTCTGGAGCAGACGGTATTCGACAAGGACCAGCTCAAGGCCGTGCGTAAATCCGAAGCAAAGTCCGAGAAAAAGCAGAAGAAAAAAGCGCAAGCCAAACCACGGGTGTTCGTGCTGGATTTCGACGGCGACATCAGGGCTTCGGCGACTGAAAGCCTGCGCCACGAAATCACCGCACTCTTGTCCCTGGCCACGCCCAAGGACGAAGTTGTGCTGCGTCTGGAAAGCGGTGGCGGCATGGTTCACAGCTACGGTCTGGCTTCCTCGCAACTGGCGCGTATTCGTCAGGCCGGTGTGCCATTGACCGTGTGCATCGACAAGGTCGCGGCCAGCGGCGGCTACATGATGGCGTGCATCGGCGAGAAGATCATCAGCGCACCGTTTGCCATTCTGGGTTCGATCGGTGTGGTGGCGCAGCTACCTAACGTCAATCGTTTGCTGAAAAAGCATGATATCGACTTCGAAGTCCTGACGGCCGGCGAGTACAAACGCACGCTGACCGTGTTTGGCGAAAACACCGAAAAAGGCCGGGAGAAGTTCCAGGAAGACCTGGATGTCACTCACGAACTGTTCAAGAACTTCGTCTCGCGCTACCGCCCACAACTGGCCATCAATGAAGTGGCCACCGGTGAAATCTGGTTGGGCGTTGCAGCGCTGGAAAAACGCTTGGTCGATGAACTGAAAACCAGCGACGAATACCTCTCTGAACGCGCCAAAGGTGCAGAGCTGTTTCACCTGCATTATTCCGAACGCAAGAGCCTGCAAGAGCGCGTCGGCCTGGCGGCCAGCGGTTCGATTGATCGCGTCTTGTTGACATGGTGGAGCCGTCTCACCCAACAGCGCTTCTGGTAAAGAGCACAGGGGCTCGCCAGTGCGGGCCCGTTATCGCGGCGTCGAGTGCAACGCTCGGCGCTGTATAGGCTCTTGTCGCTGGTGTTTACCCTCTGCATCTCAGGTCTTTTGAGACTGTCGCGTTTTCCCATCGGATTGAAGACATTTCCTGCTTTTGTTGCGGCAGGCGGCGCTTAAGCTCTCAACTCCCAAGTCAACTGCAAAGGATTGCAAATGATGGCGCTAGAGAGTCAACACCACCCTGCTACTGGCCGGTTACCGGCTCAGATCAACCAGTCACTGTCGAGCCTTGCACTGGATGCCGTATTGCCATCGACCCCGACTCAATATGCCGCGAAGCTGATCGAGGAGCGTTGGGGGGCAGCTCCTTTGGCCGCTCGACTGGTCGATCTCAATTACGATTTCCATGGCTACCCTGCGCAACAGGGCGTGCAGCAAGGCCGAGTCAGCAAGTCGCAAAGTCTGGTGCAGGCCTTGCTGTCCAACTATCAGACCGTGGGCGCCGGCCGTTTCGGGGAAACGGCATTCGGCCTGTACACGCCTCCTGCCGTGGGCCCGGAAGTCCGAATCGTCGAGATCGATCAGTCGATCAACCCTGGCGGTGGGTTCCAGGACTACGAGGGCATCTACCGTCAGACCGTCCCTCAGCTCTACGGCCCGAGCACCCAGCTGAAGTTGCAGCCGGCAGAGTTCAAAAAATGGGTGTGGGAGCTGGAGTTCAAGGACAAATACACCACTTATGTGCACGCTGCGTGGCCTTCCGATGAGGTCTGCCTTGCACCGCAAGGCTATCCGCTGCGCACCTCGGTCAAGACGGCGTTTGTCATGGCGGCTTATTTGCAGCGCCAGGAAAACAGCCTGACCCAGGACGGACTCACATTGGCGCTGCTGGCTGCCGGATTTGATGCGCAGCAAACGTGGGCGCAGCTGACGGTTGAGCAATTGCAGGCCTGGGCGATGATCGACGCTTCAATAGAGGCCGCGCGTCTGGTCATTTACCGTTATGTATCGAGCGATATCTGGAGCTTTCGGAAAAAAGACAGCGAGCGAGTCCTGCTTTATATCCCGGGGAACTCTTCACCTTTCCACGAGTTTGCGGACCAAAAGGCGTTGTACAAATGGGTTGCCGACGTAGGTAAGGACGCTTCCAGAAAGCAGGCGCTGATGGTGCATTTTTCCGATGACGACCAGCAGGACGGCACGTTCCACGCTGGCGTGTCGACCGCGCTGGACGGCATGGCGATTTACCCTCGGCAACATAATCTGAAGAAAGGCCATGGTTTTTTCAACGATGATGGTTACTGGGATCCTGCCGAGTACGTTCACTTCGAGGTGCCGGCGTCCCCAACTGAGCCCTTCGCACAGTGGGTGCTGGTGATGAAGCAAGCGGCCCGGGCAAGTATTGAAACCATTCGTGACGATGCCCAGGTCAATCGAGATGATTTGAGTGCGGTGGTCGAGCCCGTTGTGCAGTGGATCAACAAATTTGGTCCCTTGGCGTTGTTCGTACCGGGGGGCGAAGGTTTGTTGGCGTTGGCCGGCCTGATTGATGCCGGTTATGGGTTGGCTCGGGCGGTTGATGGCAAGACCTCTGATGAGCGCTCGGCCGGTGTCACGCGTACCGTATTCGGCTTGCTCAACGCCTTGCCTCTGGCCGCAGCGGGTGCCGCCATCAAGACTGAAGAACAGGCTGCCGTTGCTGGGGCAGAGCCGGACCCTGTGCCGGTGGTCATCGAGGAGCCGTCGCCTGGCGAGCGCCCGTTCGTGACCCCGAATGTCGCACCTCCCGCCCCAGGTGCCGAACGGGCAGCGCTGATGCGAGGGATCGGACCCAGTGTTCAGGTATTCAGCGATGAGGTACTGATCCGGATAGGTCATGTCAGTGCGGTGGATGATGACGTATTGCGCCTGATGCACGCGGGGCAGAGGGCACCGTCTCCAGTGCTGGCGGACACCATCAGTCGATTCACTATCGATCAGGATCTGCAACGTGCAATCGACTCATTACCCGAGGGATCTGCGCAGGCTGATCAACTGAAGAGCACAAGAGTCGAGCAATTCAAGCAGCGCTACGCCGCACTTCAGCAATCGGATAACGAGTGGGTCAGGCTGTTTCAGCATCAGTATCCTGAGTTGCCGAAAAGTGCAGTGGAACAAATACTCGACAGGTCGGGGGTGGGCATCGATGCCCCCCACACACTGGCTGATACCAAACGGGTGCTAGGGCAGTTGAGCGACAAGGCGCGGCAGTACGAGCAACATGTACGCCTATGCCGCGCCTATGAAGGGCTTTATCTGAAGTCGGTCGAAAACGCCGATAGCGATGTACTCGTTTTGCATACCCTGGAACGGCTGCCGGGCTGGTCGCGGGAGACTCGAATCGAAGTGCTCGACGGGGAGGTCGGTGCGAGGGTGCTGGACAGTATTGGTCCTCAAAATGCCCCCGTTCGGCGGCAACTGATCAGGCAGGGCGCGCGGTATCAGCTACACACGCCGCAGGGGTTAGCCGATACAGCTGATTTTGATCAGGCGCTTCTCGGCCTTTTGCCGCAAGAGCAACGTTCGGCACTGGGTTTGCGTCCCCAGGATGAGTTGCACGACTTGCAGCTCAAAATCCGCGAGAACGCACTGCCGCGTTCCGAGCTGATGCTCGGGCTGCACAGAATGGACTCCGGGTTGACCTTTCAGCGTCTCGGGTTGCACGGCGGTGGATTTCCGAACACCGCAGAGTCCGGTGAGCTGTCCTCAGAGATCATGAGGGTCCAGGTCAAAGAGATTTATCCTGCTTTTACGACTGAGCAAGCGGATGAGTTTCTGTTGAGTGCGGGCACCCAGGCTCAGGCTGACCTTTATCGATTGAGGTTGCAGGCCGAGCAACTACGTGTCGACATCACTGGTTGGATCGAAGACATAACCGATGATATCGAAGACATGGATATCGAGCTTTTGTTGGCGGGGGATGAGGATGCCGTGGGGATGAGCGACGCCGAGATCGAGGAGGAGAACGACGCGCGCATAGAGGAATGGATGGAGAATGAACGTGATGTCCGATATGAGCTGGCTGAGGAACTGATCGCCATTTGGCAAAAGCGTGGTGGGCCAGACAGCAGGGTCTATCGCAATGGTCAGTTGATTGGCTTTCACCTGGACATGGACTATGAGCAGATGCACAGCCTCCCACGGCTCAATGTAAAGTTGAATGACGTGGTGTCTCTCACCATGCCGAATTTCAAGTTAACGCAGCGCGGTAGCCTCAACGGATTCCTTGAGTGTTTCCCCAATCTGCGCACGTTGAATATGCAGGGCGTCGATTTGCGTCTCTTTAATCGGGATGGGATAGAGGTTGGCCGCTTACCGCCCGCCATCGCTGATATGCGTCAGCTTGAGAGCCTTAATCTAAAAGCGACCAGGCTAATCCTGACAGAGGAGTCCACAGGCAAACTCGCCGGGCTCACTCGACTGCAGGAGCTTGATCTAAGCGAAAACCCGCTCGGTGTCCCGCCCGCAGTGATTCAGATGACGCAATTGCGCCAACTCAAGCTGCGGGGAGCGGGTCTCAGGACATGCCCGATTTTTACTCTCGATCATCCTTACCTGGAGCGACTGGATTTGCGTGATAATCGGATTGCCCGGGTTCCTGAGTTGGTTCGAAAGCAGTCGGTGGTCGAGGGCAACGTCTTGCTTTCAGGCAATCCGTTAACCGATGCGGATAGCCTGCGGTGGGTTGTAGACCATCGTAAACAGACCGGGATCAATCTATGGATGGCGCCGCAGACAGAGAATTTTGCTCCGCCAGAGGTGTGGTTTACCGGGCTTTCTCCAGAGCAGGTGGCTCAGATGACTTTGCGTTGGGAACGTCTTGGAGCGAAAGAGGGGGGAGATCGTTTCTTCGGAACCCTGGAGGTGCTGACGCGCACGGCAGATTTTAGGGTGGACTACGCCGCTTTACAGCAACGGGTCTGGCGCATGATCGACGAAATGGATGTCTCACCGCAGCTGTGCCAGCACCTGTTCCAGGACGTTGAATGGTCGCCTCGTGATGGGGATGACCCTTTTGTCAGTTTTGTACACCTGGAAAACAGGGTCACTGCATTCAATGCATCGGCTGCGAAAAAACCCAGACTCGATGGCGAGTCGATTCAAACGCTGTAAAGGGTACGGGCGTTACATTACCCCGCATAGGTGTCCCTGAGCGCAGGCCAAAAAAAATCTGAAACCGGGTTGAGTCCCGGTTTCAGATTCTGGTGTTACACGTTACGTGCGCGTTTAGCGGCGACGGAACAGAGGCAGCGGTTCATCAGTGGCGGCCTGATAGGTCACCGAGAAGTCCTTGAGGCTTTCAAGGGCTTCGTACGGATCCTTGTCGGCGCGCAATGCATAAGCGTCGAAACCGCAGCGGTGCAGGTAGAACAACTGGTCGCGCAGCACATCGCCAATCGCTCGCAGTTCGCCCTTGTAGCCGTAACGGTCACGCAGCAGGCGGGCGTTGGAGTAGTTGCGCCCGTCGGTGAAGGCCGGGAAGTTCAGGGCAATGACCTGAAAGTGCGCGACGTCATCACCGATTTCTTCGGCTTCTTCATCGGCATCCAGCCACACGCCCAGTCCGCCATCGCGGGCCTTGAGGGCGTGAGCGTGATCGCGCCACAGGGCCAGCGGCACGATCAGGTCGTCGCAGTTGGAAATGCCGTCGAGGGTCGCGTCCTTGGGCATCAAGTGCCAGGTTTCGTCGACAACTTCGTTGTTCTTAATGATTCGCTGCATAGACGCGTTCCTTGAAGAGGTCGATGCCGATACGTTGATAGGTGTCGATGAAGCGCTCGTCTTCGGTACGTTGTTCCACGTACACGTCGATCAGCTTCGAGATCACGTCAGGCATGTCGTTCTGGGCGAAAGACGGGCCGAGGATCTTGCCCAGGCTGGCGTCGCGGCTGGCGCTGCCGCCGAGGGACACCTGGTAGAACTCTTCACCTTTCTTGTCCACCCCGAGGATGCCGATGTGGCCGACGTGGTGGTGACCACAGGCGTTCATGCAGCCGGAGATGTTCAGGTCCAGTTCGCCGATGTCGAACAGGTAGTCCAGGTCGTCGAAGCGGCGCTGGATGGCTTCGGCGATCGGGATCGACTTGGCATTCGCCAGAGAGCAGAAGTCGCCGCCTGGGCAGCAGATGATGTCGGTCAGCAGGCCGATGTTCGGGGTAGCGAAACCTTGCTCGCGCAGTTCGCCCCACATGGCGAACAATTGGCTCTGCTCGACGTCAGCCAGAATGATGTTCTGCTCGTGGGAGGTGCGCAGTTGGCCAAAGCTGTAGCGGTCGGCCAGGTCGGCAACGCCATCGAGCTGCTTGTCGGTCAGGTCGCCCGGCGCAACACCGGTCGGCTTGAGCGACAGGGTCACGGCCACATAACCCGGCTTTTTGTGGGCCAGGGTGTTGCGGGTGCGCCAGCGGGCGAAGCCAGGGTGTTGCTGGTCGAGCTCAGCCAGCTCTGCCGTCTGATCGTTCAGGGCTTTGTAGTCCGGATCGACGAAGTGCTTGGCGACGCGATGAACTTCGGCCTCGGTCAGCGTGGTCTGGCCACCGCGAAGGTGTTCCATTTCAGCGTCGACTTTTTGCGCGAAGACTTCAGGTGTCAGGGCCTTGACCAGAATCTTGATCCGAGCCTTGTACTTGTTGTCGCGACGGCCATAGCGGTTGTACACACGCAGGATGGCGTCGAGGTAGCTCAACAGGTCTTGCCACGGCAGGAATTCATTGATGAACGCGCCGACGACCGGTGTACGACCGAGGCCGCCACCGACCAGCACACGGAAACCCAGCTCGCCAGCAGCGTTGTGCACGGGCTCAAGGCCGATGTCATGCACTTCGATGGCTGCGCGGTCCGACGTCGAACCGTTGATGGCGATCTTGAACTTGCGCGGCAGGTAGGCGAATTCCGGGTGGAAAGTCGTCCACTGACGGACGATTTCGCACCAGGGACGCGGATCGATCAACTCGTCGGCAGCGACACCGGCGAACTGGTCGGTGGTGACGTTGCGCAGGCAGTTGCCGCTGGTCTGGATCGCGTGCATCTGCACGGTAGCCAGCTCAGCCAGGATGTCCGGAATGTCTTCCAGCGCCGGCCAGTTGAACTGTACGTTCTGCCGGGTACTGATGTGGGCGTAGCCCTTGTCGTAGTCGCGGGCGATCTTGGCCATCATTCGCGCCTGGCGCGAAGTCAGTTGGCCATAAGGCACGGCAACCCGCAGCATCGGGGCGAAGCGCTGGATGTAAAGGCCATTTTGCAGGCGCAGGGGGCGGAATTCTTCTTCGCTCAGCTCGCCTGCCAGATAGCGTCGGGTCTGATCACGGAACTGCTTGACGCGGTCCTCGATGATCCGCTGATCGTACTCGTCGTATACGTACATATAAGTCCTGTTCTCAGGCTTGGGCCAATCAGAAACAGCTGCGTTTCTCGCTCGCTTGATTCAGATAATGCCTTGGCAATTCTGCGCGCACGGCCGCGCACTCCCCACGGAGCCGAGGCAAGATACCAGTTTGCGTTTATGCGCAAAAGTGATGTTTGAGTATATGTAAAGAACCAAATCGACTAATGAGAAGGGTTATTGTCTTACCCACATTTGTGGTGCGGGCAATCCTCGACTTAACTGTGCTCGAGTCCTTATGCAATCACCGATAAAACCGACAAGAGGCGATGCAATGAGCAACCCAACCAAAGCACGGAAAAGCGATAGCAGCGTCGACGCATGGGCAATTCTGTTCCTGATTCTCCTGGTAGTGGGCACTGCGGTGTTCTGGGTCAGCCATCAATAGGTAGCGTGACCGAGCCCTGTTCCGAAGATTGTCGGACAAAACGCTAATTAATCGCGATTTGCCAGCATTTCGCCGGCTATAATGCGCGCTAATTTCCGGGGCTCGGATATTCAATGTTCAAGTTTATCTGTGGGGTATTGCTGACGGTTTGCACGGTCTATGGACCGGGCGCTCAAGCGGCGTCGGTGCTGTTCCTGAGCCCCGGTACTTCTGCGGAAACCTTTTGGCTCAGCTACTCGCAATTCATGCAGGCCGCCGCCCGGGATCTGGGCATGGACCTGCAGATACAGTATTCCGAGCGCAAGCCTGAAACCACGATCAAACAGGCTCGTGAAGCCCTGCAAGGGCCAAATCGGCCAGACTATCTGGTGTTCGCCAACGAGCAATATGTTGCGCCGGAAATTTTGCGGCTGTCCGAGGGCAGCGGCGTGAAGCTGTTTATCGTCAATAGCGCGTTAAACGCCGATCAACTCGCGTTGCTCGGCAATCGCGAGGAAAAATATCCCAATTGGCTAGGTAGCCTGGTGCCCAACGATGAGGAGGGCGGTTACCTGATGCTAAAGGAGTTGATCCGTCTGCATCCTCCGGTTGCCCCAGGCCAGAAACTTGAGTTGCTGGCGTTTGCCGGTTTGAAAATCACGCCGGCCTCGCAGTTGCGTGAAAAGGGCATGATGCGGGCGTTGCGCGAGCACCCCGAGGTGCATTTGCGGCAACTGGTGTACGGCGCCTGGAACCGTCAGCGCGTCCATGAGCAGGCGACGTTGCTGTTCAAGCGCTATCCGAAGACGTCGCTGATCTGGGCCGCCAACGATGAAATGGCGTTCGGGGCGATGCAGGCTTATCAAGAGGCGGGTGGCACGCCGGGCAAAGGCGCGCTGTTCAGCGCCGTCAATACATCACCGCAAGCTTTGCAGGCGTTGCTCGATGGTCGCCTGAGCGTATTGCTGGGCGGGCATTTCAGTCTGGGTGGTTGGGCGCTGGTGGAGTTGCATGACTATGATCAGGGCGTGCACGTCGAACGATATGGTGGCCGTGATCGGCAGATTCCGCTGTTGCAATTGATTGACCGGGCGCAGGCCAAACGCTTGCTGGCCATAGGGGTCACTCAGGATTACGGCGTGAACTTTCGCAGCCTTTCGGCCAAGGATCGTCCTCTGAGTTATCGCTATCCGTTCAGCCTGCAAGCACTGATGCACTGACGTCGGGCTAAACCCCGGCCAGATGCAGGACCAGTTTGACGATACCGAACAGCGTCAGCGCAAAGACCGCCGTGAACAGAATGCCTAAAATCACGAAATGACTGGGTTTGCCGTGCGTGAAGTCGCGGGCGCGGTTCTTCCCGCTCTGCACGCCGAATGCTGCCGCCATCACGCTGTGCAGCATCTGCCAGAAGCTGGGTGGTTTGTTGTCGACTGGATCGTCCATAAATCCCTCGTCACTGGTGTGTATGAGGCAAGCATAGACAATGTAGCGGCTGTGGCGAGGGAGCTTGCTCCCGCTGGGCTGCGAAGCAGCCCCAAAAATCAACTATCACACCCTGTCAGGCAGAGCGTGGTCGTCAGTGTTAGCGAGTGCTGCGCACTCGAGCGGGAGCAAGCTCCCTCGCCACAAGAGCAGTGTTAGTTGTCGTAACCCAGGTTCGGCGCCAACCAGCGCTCACTTACGCTCAACTCCTGGCCTTTACGCGCGGTGTAGCTCTGCACCTGATCCTTGTCGACCTTGCCCACGGCAAAGTACTGCGCTTGCGGGTGAGCGAAGTACCAGCCGCTGACGGCGGCCGCCGGGAACATCGCGTAGTGCTCGGTGAGGAACACGCCACTACGACCGGCGTGCATTTCGCTGGCCTCAGGATCCAGCAGCGCGAACAGCGTGCCTTTCTCGGTGTGGTCCGGGCAGGCCGGGTAGCCTGGGGCAGGGCGGATGCCGGTGTATTGCTCTTTGATCAGCGCCTCGTTGTCGAGGGTCTCGTCCTTGGCGTAACCCCAGTAGTTTTTACGAACCTGCTGGTGCAGCCATTCGGCACAGGCCTCGGCCAGACGGTCGGCCAATGCCTTGACCATGATCGAGTTGTAGTCGTCGCCAGCGTCCTGATAGGCCTTGGCGACTTCTTCGGCGCCGATCCCGGCGGTGGTGATAAAACCACCGACGTAGTCGGTAACGCCGCTGTCTTTCGGTGCGACAAAGTCGGCCAGGGAGAAGTTCGGCTTGCCGTCGGTCTTGATGATCTGCTGGCGCAGGTGATGCAAGCGGGCCAACGGCTTGCCGTCGTCGCCATAGACTTCCAGGTCGTCGTCATGCACCTGATTGGCCGGCCAGAAGCCAAACACCGCACGGGCGCTGATGAGCTTCTCGTCGATCAGTTTGGCGAGCATTTCCTGAGCGTCGGCGTACAGCGCGGTGGCGGCTTCACCGACCACTTCGTCCTGGAGGATGCGCGGGAATTTACCGGCCAGGTCCCAGGAGATGAAGAACGGTGTCCAGTCGATGTACTCGGCCAGCACCTTCAAGTCGATGTTGTCCAGCACCTTGGCGCCAGTGAACGTCGGCTTGACCGGCTCGTAGGCGCTCCAGTCGAACTGCGGCTTCTTGGCGATCGCCGCCGGGTAGCTCAAGCGCTCGGTACGGGCACTGCGGTTAGCCGTACGCTCGCGGACTTCGACATATTCCTCGCGGGTTCTCTCGACGAAACCGGCCTTCAGTTCCTTGGACAGCAACTGGGTGGCCACGCCGACAGCGCGCGAAGCGTCAGTGACGTAGACCACCGCGTCGTTGCTGTACTTGGGTTCGATCTTCACCGCCGTGTGGGCCTTGGAGGTGGTCGCGCCACCGATCATCAGCGGCAGATGGAAGTCCTGGCGCTGCATCTCGCGGGCCACGTGGACCATCTCGTCCAGCGAAGGCGTGATCAAACCGGACAAGCCGATGATGTCGCACTTCTGCTCTTTGGCCACTTGCAGGATTTTTTCTGCCGGAACCATCACGCCGAGGTCGACGATGTCGTAGCCGTTGCAACCCAGCACCACGCCGACGATGTTCTTGCCGATGTCGTGCACGTCACCCTTGACCGTGGCCATCAGGATCTTGCCCTTGGCTTCTGGCTTGTCGCCTTTTTCCAGTTCGATGAACGGGATCAGGTGCGCCACGGCCTGCTTCATCACGCGGGCGGATTTCACCACCTGTGGCAGGAACATCTTGCCGGCGCCAAACAGGTCGCCAACGATGTTCATGCCGGACATCAGCGGGCCTTCGATGACTTCGATCGGCCGGGCGAAGGATTGGCGCGACTCTTCGGTGTCTTCCACAATGTGCGTGGTAATGCCTTTGACCAGCGCGTGCTCAAGACGCTTGTTGACGTCCCAGCTGCGCCATTCTTCGGTCTCGGCTTCCTTGACGCTGCCATCGCCTTTGTACTTGTCGGCGATAGCGAGGAGGGCGTCGGTGCCGTTAGGGGTGCGGTTGAGCACCACGTCTTCGACTGCATCGCGCAGTTCAGCCGGGATCTGGTCGTAGATCTCCAGTTGACCGGCGTTGACGATACCCATGGTCAGGCCGTTGCGGATCGCGTACAGCAGGAACACCGAGTGGATCGCCTCGCGCACCGGGTTGTTGCCACGGAACGAGAACGACACGTTGGACACGCCGCCCGAAGTCAGCGCGTACGGCAGTTCGTCACGGATATAGGCGCAGGCGTTGATGAAGTCGACGGCATAGTTGTTGTGCTCTTCGATACCGGTGGCCACCGCGAAGATGTTCGGGTCGAAGATGATGTCTTCCGGCGGGAAGTCGACTTCGTTGACCAGAATGTCGTAGGAGCGTTTGCAGATTTCTTTCTTGCGCGCTTCGGTGTCGGCCTGGCCTGCTTCGTCGAAGGCCATTACTACCACGGCAGCACCGTAGCGCTTGCACAGTTTGGCGTGGTGAATGAACTGCTCGACGCCTTCCTTCATGCTGATGGAGTTGACGATGCCCTTGCCCTGGATGCACTTGAGGCCGGCTTCGATCACTTCCCATTTCGACGAGTCGATCATGATCGGCACGCGAGAGATGTCCGGCTCGCCGGCGATCAGATTGAGGAAGGTCACCATGGCCTTCTTCGAATCGAGCATCCCTTCGTCCATGTTGATGTCGATGACCTGCGCGCCGGCTTCGACCTGCTGCAGGGCGACTTCCAGGGCTTCGGTGTAGTTGTCTTCACGGATCAGCCGGGCGAACTTGGCGGAACCGGTGATGTTGGTCCGCTCGCCGACGTTGACGAACAACGAGCTGCGATCGATGGTGAACGGTTCCAGGCCCGACAGGCGGCATGCCTTGGGGATGTCCGGAATCTGCCGTGGCGCATAGCCGGCGACCGCTTTGGCGATGGCCTCGATGTGTCCCGGCGTGGTGCCGCAGCAGCCGCCGACGATGTTCAGGAAACCGCTTTGGGCGAACTCTTCGATGACCTTGGCGGTTTCTACCGGCAGCTCATCGTATTCACCGAATTCGTTCGGCAGGCCAGCGTTCGGGTGCGCTGACACGTAGGTGCTGGCCTTGTTCGACAGCTCTTCCAGGTACGGACGCAGCTCACGTGCGCCAAGGGCGCAGTTCAGGCCGACGGAAATCGGCTTGGCGTGGGCAATGGAGTTCCAGAAGGCTTCGGTGGTCTGGCCGGACAGGGTGCGGCCGGAGGCATCGGTGATGGTCCCGGAAATCATGATCGGCAGCTCGAAACCGACTTCCTCGAACACGCCTTGCACGGCGAAGATCGCGGCTTTGGCGTTCAAGGTGTCGAAAATGGTTTCGATCAGGATCAGGTCGGCGCCGCCTTCGATCAGGCCTTTGGTGGCCTCGGTGTAGTTTTCCACCAGTTCATCGAAGGTCACGTTGCGGTAGCCGGGGTTGTTCACGTCCGGTGACAGCGAGCAGGTGCGGCTGGTCGGGCCCAGGACACCGGCGACAAAGCGTGGTTTGTCCGGGGTTTCAAGGGTCTTGGCGTCCGCCACCTTGCGTGCAAGGCGTGCGCCTTCTACGTTTAACTCATACGCCAGGCCTTGCATGCCGTAGTCGGCCTGGGATACCTGGGTGGCGTTGAAGGTGTTGGTTTCCAGAATGTCGGCGCCGGCATCCAGGTATTGCTTCTCGATCGCCCCGATCACGTCCGGGCGGCTCAGTACCAGCAAGTCGTTGTTACCCTTGACGTCGCTTGGCCAGTCGGCAAAGCGTTTGCCACGGTAGTCCTGTTCCTCGAGCTTGTAGCTCTGGATCATTGTGCCCATGCCGCCATCGAGAATCAGGATGCGCTCTTTGAGGGCTTGCTTGAGGACGTGTAGGCGAGCACTGCGATCGGACATTAGGACTACCTGGTAAGGCCATTACGAAGGGTCGGGATAATAGCAAACCTGTGCGCTTTTAGAGCATGAGCTGCTTTTGCATGAATATCGCTCATGTTGGTGGCCGGGCCAGACCGGTAGAATCGCGACGTTTTCTCACGATCGGGACCAGGGACATGTCGAATCGCGTTTTCATCAGCCTCTTTGTGCTGCTTATAAGCAGTGCTGCCACAGCACAAGGCACGGCGCCGGCGATCTCCTATACCCGCGATATTCAGCCGATCTTCACTGAAAAATGCGTGGCTTGCCATGCCTGCTATGACGCCGCCTGTCAGCTCAACCTGGGCAGTGGCGAGGGCGCGGCGCGTGGCGCGACCAAGATCCCGGTCTATGCCGGTGATCGCAGTAAGGCGTCGGAGCCGACACGGCTGTTTTATGACGCTTTTGGCAAGGCGGCCTGGCAACGCAAGGATTTCTACTCGGTACTCGATGCCCAGGGCAGTCAGGCTGCGCTGATGGCGCGCATGCTTGAGCTGGGGCACAGAACCCCGCTGCAACCCAATGCCAAGCTGCCGGAAGACATCGTGCTTGGGCTCGAGCGCGAGAACATGTGCCCGATGCCGGGGGAGTTTGAGGCCTATGCCCACGCCCATCCGAAAGAAGGGATGCCGCTGGCGGTGACGGGACTGACCGATCAGCAGTACCAGACGCTGCAACGCTGGCTGGCCTCCGGTGCGCCAATCGACCAGCAGGGCCTGGTCCCCAGCGCCAGGGAAGCCTTGCAGGTGGTGCAGTGGGAAAACCTGCTCAACGCACCGGGCGCCCGTGAAAGCCTGGTGGCACGCTGGTTGTTCGAGCACTGGTTTCTGGCTCATATCTACTTCAAGGACGGCGAACCGGGGCATTTCTTCCAGTGGGTACGCTCGCGTACACCGACGGGCCAGCCGATCGACCTGATCAACAGCCGCCGCCCGAACGATGATCCGGGCACTCAGGTGTATTACCGCTTGTGGCCGGTACAAGGGGTGATCGTGCACAAGACGCACATCACCTATCCGCTCAGTCCGGCGAAAATGGCCCGGATCAAAACCCTGTTCTACAACGGCAACTGGCAGGTCCACGCCTTGCCCGGTTATGGCCCGGAACGTCGCGCCAATCCGTTCGAGACTTTCCAGGCGATTCCGGCGCAGGCGCGTTATCAGTTCATGCTCGATAACGCCGAATACTTCGTGCGCACCTTTATCCGTGGCCCGGTTTGTCGTGGGCAGATTGCAACCGATGTGATTCGCGACAACTTCTGGGCGTTCTTCCAGGCGCCGGAACACGACTTGTACATCACCGATCCGGGTTATCGCGGCAAAGCCACGCCGTTGCTGGCCATGCCCGGTCAGAATGACGATGTCGGCAGCGTGTTGAGCCTGTGGCATGCGTACCGCGACAAGCGTAACGAGTACGAAGCCTTGCGTCGTGACACCTACGCCGATGCGCCGGCGCCGAGTTGGTCGACCTTGTGGGCCGGCAACGACAACGCCTTGTTGAGCATCTTCCGGCATTTTGACAGTGCTTCAGTGAGCAAGGGCCTGATCGGTGAAGTGCCACAGACCATGTGGTTGTTCGACTTCCCGTTGCTGGAGCGCACCTATTATCAGTTGGCGGTCAACTTTGATGTGTTCGGCAACGTTTCTCATCAGGCGCAGACCCGACTGTATTTCGACCTGATCCGTAACGGCGCCGAGCAGAATTTCCTGCGCTTGATGCCGGCCGATTCGCGTAATGGCTACCTGGACGACTGGTATCAGAGCAGCGGCAAATTCAAGATGTGGCTGGATTACGAAAGCATCGACAATGACAAACCAACCGCGCTGATTCTTGACGAGAAAGATCCGAAACGCGACTTCGCCCAGCAATTGCTGATGCGTTACGGTGACCTGAACGCCAGGCCTGATCCGATAAACCGCTGCGACGGCGCCTATTGCTCACGGCCCAATATCGATCCGGCCTTGCAGAATGCCGAGCAGGCGTTGAGCCGCTTGACCGCACGCCCGGCGGCCGGGCTCAAGGTTATCGATCAACTGCCGGAAGCAACGATGCTGCGCATCGAGAGTCGAAGCGGCAAGCGCGAGGTGTACAGCCTGCTGCGCAACCGTGCCCACAGCAACGTTGCGTTCCTGCTCGGCGAGGCACTGCGCTATCAGCCGGGGCTGGACACCTTGACCATTTATCCCGGCGTGCTCAGCAGCTACCCGAACTTCATGTTCAACATCCCGGCTGAACAAGTGCCGGAGTTTGTCACTGATATGGAGAATGCCAAGGATGCCCGCAGCTTCGAGAAGATCGTCGAGCGTTGGGGTATTCGGCGCAGCCATCCGCAGTTCTGGCAGTATTTCCACGACCTGAGCCAGTACATCCGCGAAACCGAACCGGTGGAAGAGGGCGTACTGGACATGAATCGCTACGAAAACCTGTGACCGACTCACCGGTCGTCCTTGCGGCGGCCGGTTCTTTCCCGACAAAAATACTAGGACTTTGTCCGGCGCGATGATTGGCGTAAACTGCGCCCAAGCCTGCGAGGAATTTCCATGACCGCCATTACCATTACCGACGCCGCCCACGATTATCTGGCTGATCTGCTTTCCAAGCAGAACACCCCGGGGATCGGCATTCGGGTCTTTATCACCCAGCCTGGCACTCAATACGCCGAAACCTGCATTGCCTATTGCAAGCCGGGCGAAGAAAAACCTGAAGACACTGCGCTGGGGCTCAAAAGCTTCACCGCTTACATTGACTCGTTCAGCGAAGCGTTCCTGGACGATGCCGTGGTCGACTACGCCACTGACCGCATGGGCGGCCAACTGACCATCAAGGCGCCAAACGCCAAAGTACCGATGGTCAACGCCGACAGCCCGGTCAACGAGCGCATCAACTACTACCTGCAAACCGAAATCAACCCGGGGCTGGCCAGCCACGGCGGTCAGGTCAGCCTGATCGATGTGGTTGAAGACGGCATCGCCGTGTTGAAGTTCGGTGGCGGCTGCCAGGGCTGCGGCCAGGCTGACGTGACCTTGAAGGAAGGCATCGAGCGCACGCTGCTTGAGCGTATTCCCGAGCTCAAAGGTGTACGTGACGTGACCGACCACACGCAGAAAGAAAACGCCTACTACTAAGGTGTTCGCTGCGAAATGAAAAAACGGCGCCCGTGAGCGCCGTTTTTTTATGGGTGCGGTTTAAGGCAAGAAAAGATCGCAGCCTGCGGCAGCTCCTACGATGCGTACACCCGTAGATACCGTCTTGAGCCTCACCGGGCAAGCGCAAGTTTCGGGTCAAAGGGTTGACCCGACTTGAGCACGCCGTAAACGAAGTGCAACAGCT
>NZ_JBIUVW010000015.1:0-105155 GCF_044743155.1 Pseudomonas sp. NPDC087697
GAAAGTATGCTCGCGGATTTTAAAGCCGATGTTTTCATTTCTCAAGTCAGACTTGGCACGAAAACCGCTTTGATTGAGAGTTTTTTCAACTTCGGCGGCAAAATCTGCCTGTTTATCAGTGATATTCATGATCACTGCCTGAGTCGGAGCCAGCCACGCAGGGAACGCACCCTCGTAGTGCTCGATCAGAATCCCGACGAAACGCTCGAAGGAACCGAGAATCGCCCGGTGCAACATAACCGGATGCTTGCGACTGTTGTCTTCGGAGACGTATTCGGCTCCCAGACGGATCGGCAGGTTAAAATCGAGCTGCAAGGTACCACATTGCCAGACACGACCGAGGCAATCTTTTAGCGAGAACTCGATTTTCGGACCATAGAAAGCCCCCTCGCCTGGCTGCAGATCGTACGGCAGGCCTGCATTATCAAGGGCTGCGGCCAGCGCCGATTCTGCGCGATCCCACAACTCATCGGAGCCAACACGTTTTTCCGGACGAGTGGACAGCTTCATTTCGACGTCTGTAAAGCCGAAATCGGCGTAGACATCCATGGTCAGCTTGATGAACGCGGCGGATTCGGCCTGCATCTGGTCTTCAGTGCAGAAGATGTGAGCATCGTCCTGAGTGAACGCACGCACACGCATGATGCCGTGCAACGCACCGGACGGCTCGTTACGGTGGCAAGCACCGAACTCGGCCAGACGCATCGGCAGTTCACGGTAGCTTTTCAGGCCTTGATTGAACACTTGCACGTGGCAAGGGCAGTTCATCGGCTTGATCGCATAGTCGCGGTTTTCCGACTGCGTGGTGAACATGTTCTCGGCGTAGTTGGCCCAGTGCCCGGATTTCTCCCACAAGCCACGGTCAACCACTTGCGGAGTCTTGATCTCCAGGTAGCCGTTTTCACGCTGAACCCGGCGCATGTACTGCTCGAGCACCTGGTACAGGGTCCAGCCGTTCGGGTGCCAGAAAACCATGCCCGGCGCTTCTTCCTGAGTATGGAACAGGCCCAGACGCTTGCCGATCTTGCGATGGTCGCGCTTTTCAGCTTCTTCGATACGCTGGATGTAAGCTGCCAGTTGCTTCTTGTCAGCCCAGGCTGTGCCGTAAACGCGCTGCAATTGCTCGTTTTTCGCATCGCCGCGCCAGTAGGCGCCGGACAGCTTGGTCAACTTGAAGGATTTCAGGAAGCGGGTGTTCGGCACGTGCGGACCGCGGCACATGTCGACGTATTCTTCGTGATAGTACAGACCCATGGCCTGCTCGTTCGGCATGTCTTCGACCAAACGCAGCTTGTAGTCTTCGCCACGGCTGGTGAACACGTCGATCACTTCGGCGCGCGGAGTGACTTTCTTGATGACGTCGTAATCTTTTTCGATCAGCAGGTGCATGCGCTGTTCGATGGCCGCCAGGTCGTCCGGAGTGAAAGGACGCTCGTAGGCGATGTCGTAATAGAAGCCTTCATCGATGACCGGACCGATCACCATTTTCGCCGTCGGGTACAGCTGCTTGACCGCGTGGCCAATCAGGTGGGCGCAAGAGTGGCGAATGATCTCCAGCCCCTCTTCATCCTTTGGCGTGATGATTTGCAGGGACGCGTCGCTGTCGATGACATCGCTGGCGTCAACCAGTTTGCCATTGACCTTGCCTGCCACGGTGGCCTTGGCCAGACCGGCACCAATGGATGCGGCGACCTCGGCTACGGAAACCGGATGATCGAAGGAACGTTGACTGCCGTCGGGAAGAGTAATAGTGGGCATGGCGCCTCCTCTCCTAGTGGTGACCCCTACCAAAGGTCACGTGGGTTGGGATGAGCAGCCAGTACGCGATTCAGTCCAGGCCATTCAATAATGAACGCCTGCCTTACAGCGGCAGGAGCCTTGCGGGCCAACCGGAAACCGAACCAGAGTGACTGGAGATCAAATCAGGGTTATTCGGGTATTGGCCGCCGCTGGAGAACAGATCGTCCAGAGCCTGAAAATACCCAAGCGCTGGATCCTAGCACAGATGAACGGTCATCGCCGCGACCTTGTTTCGGCAACGCCGAATTCAGCGTTTTTGCATCAAAAAGTGAACTTGAGATGTACGGCCAACCTCAAATAGGCTGAGAATCGCCACAAATTATCGACCTCCCGGAGTTTCAGTCATGCGTCTTATCCGCCTTATCGCCCTTGCCTCCCCACTGGTAATGCTGCTCCCGCTGAGCGCGCAGGCCGCATGGCCCGCCGGCGCCAAAGAAAATTACATGAAAGATTGCATTGGCGCGGCCAGCCAGAGCGTCAACCAGACCGTCGCCAAGCAACACTGCACCTGCGGCGCCGATGTCCTGGAGAAGAAGTTCACTACCCAGGAAATCACCCAGCTGATGAACCCCAAGACGCTGCCGCCTGCGGACCTGCGGACCCGAGCCCTGAACGAAATCGCCGCCTGCAAGGTGCAGAAGTAACCCGCGGCCACGAGCCTTTTGGGCCTCAAGCAGGGTGAAAACCGCTCGAAAGCATGATTTTTATCAATATTTACGCAGCTTTTATGGGTTTTTTTAGGGGCTGTCGTTTCGACTGAAAGCCTTTAAAACCGGGGCTCACAGCCAATCAGACGGCTAAAAAAAGCGCGACTGATGGGCAATCCGCCGCCAGAGGGGGCTCCCAAGTCGAACATTTCGACTATGATACTCCGGTGTGCCCAGTTGGCCTGAGCAGCACAGTACTACTGAAAATATATGTTTCTTGGAGATACACCATGTCTAATCGCCAAACCGGCACCGTAAAATGGTTCAACGATGAAAAAGGCTTCGGCTTCATCACTCCTCAAGGTGGCGGTGACGACCTGTTCGTACACTTCAAAGCTATCGAAAGCGACGGTTTCAAAAGCCTGAAAGAAGGCCAAACCGTTTCCTTCGTGGCTGAGAAAGGCCAAAAGGGTATGCAAGCTGCTCAAGTTCGCCCAGAGTAACTTCCAGGCGCACTAAAAAAACCCCGTCCATGTGACGGGGTTTTTTATGGGCGCAACAAAAGCCTGATGCGATCAGCCGCAGTTGACGCGGGTAATCACCAGGTTGGAGTCGGTATTGAGGTTCAAACGATCTGAGCGGTATTCCAGAGTGATCATGTCGTTTGGCCCGAGGACTCGTGCAGTCTGCGACCCAGAGCGCGTGCGGGCCTGCTCCAGCAACTCTGGCGAAGCCTTTTTGCCAATGGCGAATTCGGCAGCCTTTGCCTCACAGCGGCCGTGACCGGCCTCGGCTACCACAGGGTCTTTCGCCGACTCGGAGGTACTGCTGCAACCCGCCAACATGACGGCGGCCAGCAAAGTACCCAATGACGCGAGCTTCCAAGGCATGACGCCTCCTTTTCTATAGTTGAGCTGAATTTGTGCGACAGCCGTTTTGGCGTTTGGTTTCATGGTCACTGCCATCACCCTGCCTTCAAAACCGTCAAGCGCGCAAGTCTGCCTGAGCTATCACGTGCTGTTCAGCGCGCAATCGTGACTGAATATGAGCAGGCTCAGTAGATATCGATGTAATCGAAAGGTGGTTTCGGCCAGTTCTGCTTCAACGCGTTGAATATCTGCATGACCCAGACCTCATCACTGGCGGCAACCATGCCTACATACCCGGAGCCTTTGGCCCACGTCTCAAGGCGAAACAGCAACCCGTCGATATCCGTTCCGCCAACGACACCCGACGAAATATAGGTAATACCTGACTTGGTAACCCGCAACTGGGTGTGCGTATCGTCGCTGGCAGACGCCAGCAACTGGCGCACAGCCTCAAGCGTCAAGCCGTCCGGGGTATTCAAATCGATCTGCACAGCACTTTCCTTGAAATCTACAAAGCCCAAGTGTCGCATAGCGCTCCGTTCATGCCTAAGTCAGAGTGCCAAAAGCTGCGCAAGGTGGTTAACTCAACACACAGACTTCCCGACCTCGCGAGACCATCATGACCACCGTGACCATCGACGCCGATATCAAAGTCAGCTGGCCCCAAGGCCACAGTTCTTACAGCCCCAGCAGCCCGGAAGAGTTGGCGATTATTGGCATAGACCTGCTGGTCAAGGACCTGGGCACAAAAGCCGCGCAACGGTTCATCGAGCAGATATTCGAGAAGTACCCCATCGACGACATGGGCGCACCCCACACGGAAAGGGAGTAAAACCCCGCAGGCTGGCACCTGCGGGGGCAGACTTACTTAAGACGAGCGAGTCGCGCCGTCAGCAAGTCGAAGAAGCCCTGAGCATCGCCGTTCGCGATCCAGAATGCATTTTTCGGGGCTTTCAGGCCGTCGTACCAGTCAACGATGGTCTGGCCGAAGGTTGGCCCTTCGCGACTGTCGACCACCACATTCACTGCACGCCCGGTAAACAGTTCAGGCTTGAGCAGGTACGCGATCACCGTGGCGTCATGCACCGGGCCACCGGGAATACCGTAGTGCTCCATGTCGCCTTTGATGTATTCGTTGAGAATGTCGCCCACCAGTTTGCTGGCGTTGTTGTTCAGCGCGGCAATCTGCTTCAAGCGGGCGTCACTGGTCAGAATCTTGTGGGTGACGTCCAGCGGCAGATAGGTCAGCTTGACGCCGCTCTTGAGGACAACTTCAGCTGCCTGCGGGTCAGCGAACAGGTTGAATTCAGCGACCGGAGTAATGTTGCCGCCGTTGAAGTGCGCGCCCCCCATGATCACCACCTCCTTGATGCCTTGGGTGATTTCCGGATCCTGAATCAGCGCCAACGCCAGGTTGGTCTGCGGCCCAAGCATCGCAATGGTGATGCTGTGAGGTTTAGCCGCGCGTAAAGTCTCGATCAGGTAACTGACCGCATCGCCTTTGGCCAGCCCTTTCTTCGGCTCATGCACAGTGACACCCGACAGACCTTCCTTGCCGTGAATATTCTCGGCATAGATCGGCGTGCGCATCAGTGGTTTCGGTGCACCCGCATAAACCGGCACCTCTTCGCGTCCTGCCCACTCACGGGCCAAGCGCGCGTTACGCGAGGTTTTGTCCAGCCGCACGTTACCGGCAACGGTGGTGAGTGCGCGGATGTTCAGTTCTTCGGGCGACGCCAGGGCAAACAGCAGCGCCACCACATCGTCGGCACCCGGATCGGTGTCGATGATCAGATCAATCTTTTCCGCCGCGTGGGCGCCTGTAGCGGTGAGCAAGGACAAGAGCAGCAGACTCCGGATCAGGTGATGCAGTCTTTGAGCATAGCGGTGCATGGCACACTCCTTGTGCATGGGTAAATCGAACCTGGATAAATCGAATCGGGATATAGCGGAATTAGAACGTTACACCGGCGACCAGCACGACATTGCAGTACGGCTGACATTCTCCCGTACGAACAATCGCCCGCGCCTGTCGGCTGAGGAGCTTGAATTCTTCATGACTCAGCAACCGCCGCTGGCCCATTGCGGCATTAGCCGTCAGCTCGTCGATCGCCTGCAGCGCCGGCGGCTGCTTGAGCAGGATTTCTTCGGCCAGCACATGGCTCTCCACCTGCATTTCACTGAGCACGACGTTCAAGGTACTGACAAAGTCCGGAATGCCTTGGGTCAACGCCAGGTCGATCAACTCAACCCCGGGCGGCACGGGCAGACCAGCATCGCCAATCACCAGCATGTCGCCATGGCCCAGAGAAGCAATTAGCCGCGACAACGCGATATTGAGCAAAGGTGTTTTTTTCATGATGCTTTAAAGGCCTGTACGTCTGACAAGGAAGGAATCGAGGGTTGCGCACCGGCCCGCGTCACCGACAAGGCTGCCGCGACCTGACCAAAACGAATCGCATCGGCTTCGCTTTTGCCAGAGGCCAACGCCGCTGCAAATCCGCCGACAAAGGTGTCACCGGCCGCCGTGGTGTCGACTGCCTTGACCTTGGGCGCCGGAAAATGCTCAACGCTCTGCCCATTGGCGAACAATGAGCCCTGGGCACCCAAGGTGATAATAACCTTGCCTGCACCGGCGGCGATCAATCGGCTCGCGGCCAGCTCGGCGCTCTCCAGAGAGTCCACCGGCAAACCGCTCAGGGCCGACGCTTCGCTTTCATTGGGGATCAGGTAATCGATTGACGAGTACCAGTCGGCCGGCAATGGGCCGGTAGCCGGCGCCGGATTCAGGATCACCGTTTTGCCCAGCTCACGACCGCGCTTGAGGACATAACCGACAGTCTGCATCGGCACTTCAAGCTGACAAATGATCACGTCGGCTGCCGTAAGCACCGCATCGAACCCGGCAACCACGTCAGGTGTCAGCAGACCGTTAGCGCCCGCAACGATGACAATCGCATTCTGGCTGTTGTCATCGACCACGATCAGCGCCACACCGCTGGAACCCTCGACCGATGTCAGCGCCTGGCAATCGATCTGTTCTGCCAGCAGCGCAGCACGCAACTGCTCGCCATAAGCATCGTCACCCACGCAACCGATCATCGACACCTGCGCACCAAGCCGGGCAGACGCGACCGCCTGATTAGCGCCCTTGCCGCCCGACACGGTGGCAAACGACTCACCCTGCAGCGTTTCTCCGGCATGCGGCAACCGCTGGGCGCGGGTCACCAGGTCCATGTTCAGACTGCCTACAACCACTACTTTTGCTGGCATACATCACTACTCATCAATTCACTTCAGCGGTATTGGTCGAATGCGCCGGCCAGCGGCGCGGTCGACTCTCGCATGACAATGCTGGGCGTCACGATCCGCTGATCGGTCGCCAGTTCAGGTGTCGCGATCCGTCGCAGCAGTACTTCCGCAGCCATTTCGCCAAGCTGCAGGATCGACTGGCCGACCGTGGTCAGCGCCGGATGGACATAACGGCTCATCTGAATATCGTCGAAACCGATGACTGAAAGCTCGCTCGGCACCCGGATATTGCGCTCGGCAGCCGCCCGCAGTACGCCGATACCGATCATGTCGTTACCGGCAAAGATCGCGCTGGGCGGGTTCTTTTCCAGCAAGATGGCCGCCGCGTTGTAACCGCCGGTGCTGGTGAAGTCGCTTTCGAGCATCCGCTCTCTCGACACTTCGACGCCCGCCTCTTTCAAGGCCCGGCAGTAACCTGCCAGACGCATCTGCGCCACACTGGTATGCGCCGGCCCGCCGATGTGGGCAATGTCCAGGTGACCCAGCTCCAGCAGATGCCGGGTCGCCAGGTAAGCACCATATTCATGGTCGATGCGCACCAGGTCGGCATCGAGCCCTTCCAGCCCACGGTCGACGATCACCATCGGCGTACGCACGCCAGCCAGCCCTTGCGCCAATCCGCTATCGCCCCCTGCGGACGCGACAATCAGCCCGTCGATGCGTTTTTCCAGCAGCACGCGCAGGTAACTGCGCTGCTTGTCCGGGTTGTCGTCGGAGTTGCAGAGGATCACGCAATAGCCATTACGCTCACAGTAATCCTCAATGCCACGGGCCAACTCCGCGAAGTACGGGTTGAGGCTATTGGGCACCAGCAGGCCGATGGTCGCGGTGGTCTTCGCTTTCAGCGAGCGCGCCACGGCGCTGGGCACGTAGTCCAGGCTTTTGATCGCGGCCTCGACCTTGAGCCGAACCTCTTCACTGACCGGCCGGGTCTTGTTCACCACATGGGAAACCGTGGTGTAGGAAATCCCCGCGAGCGCTGCCACATCCTTGATCGTTGCCATGATTCAGCTCCGTCGACTTGCACGTTGGCTACGGTAGGTGTCCAGCACCACCGCGACCACGATCACCGCGCCGGTGATGATGCGTTTGGTCGGTTCGGTCGCACCGATCTGCGCCAGCCCGGCAGCCAGTACAGAAATGATCAGGACGCCGAAGAAGGTGCTGATCACCGAGCCACGACCGCCCATCAGGCTGGTGCCTCCGATCACCACGGCAGCAATGACTTGCAGCTCCAGGCCGGAACCGGCATTCGGGTCCGCGGCTTCCAGACGCGAGATCTGGAACAGTGCGGCAACACCCGCCAGCAACCCCATCAGACTGAACACCAGAATTTTGTAGGGTTTTGGGTTGATGCCTGCCAGACGCACGGCCTCTTCGTTGGTGCCGATACCGATCAGGTAGCGACCGAATACGGTGCGGGTCAACACTGACTGAGCGATGAAGATGACCAGCAACGCGATGATGAACGATGGCGAAATACCAAAGGCAATCGGATTGGACAGCCAGGCAAAGGCATCACCAATGTAGGCCGTGCGTGAGCCGGTCATCTGGTAGGCAACACCGCGAGCCATTTCCAGCACGCCCAGCGAAACGATGAACGACGGAATACGCCAGGCCACGGTAATCGAACCGGTGATGGTCCCCACCACTGCTGCGGCGGCCATACCCAACAGCGCTGCCGGCAAGACACTCCAGCCCCAGCCAAGGATCGCCACACTGACAGTCGAGGCCGCCAATGCCAGCACCGAACCCACCGAAAGGTCGATGCCGCCGATGATCAACACGAATGTCATGCCGACCGCCAGCACCATAAGGTCCGGAATCTGGTTGGCCAGGGTGCTGAAAGTGTCATAAGAAAGGAAATGGCTGCTCAATACCGAGAACAGCGCAATCATCGCCAGCAAGGCACCGGCCAGGCCCAGGTAGGTGCCGAGGCCGTAAAAATTGCCACTACGTTTGCCAGCAGACAGTGCAGTTATCATGGGAGATCCCTAGGCGCCGCTTCATGGAGCAACGCATCACGTTTTTGGTAGCCGGCAAAAGCGGCGGCAAGCAAATCATCCTGAGTCCAGCTGTCGCGCTCGAAGGTGTCGATCAAGCGCCCGGCCGACAACACGCCGATACGGTCGCAGATCAACATCAGTTCGCGCAGATCGCTGGAAACCACAACCAGCGCCTTGCCCTGACGCGTCAGCTCGCCGAGCAACCCATAAATATCGAACTTGGCACCGACATCGATGCCGCGAGTCGGCTCATCGAACAACAGCACCGAACACTCACGCTCAAGCCAGCGACCTATCACGACCTTCTGCTGATTGCCGCCCGACAGCTCGGAAACCAACTGCGCAGGACTGGAACTGCGAATGCGCATGGCGTCGATCTGACGCTGCGCCAGCGCCATCTCATCACCCGGATTAACGATGCCGCCACTGGAGATCACCGGCATATTGCCCAGGGCAATATTGGCGCTGATCGACTGAGTCAGCAGCAGGCCCTCGCCTTTGCGATCTTCGGTGATCAGGGCAATGCCGTGACCGACCGCGTCGGCGGGCGAACGGATGCTCACCACTTGCGCCGGTGAACCGAGAGCGACCGTGCCGCTGTCTGCTGCATCGGCGCCGAAGATCAGGCGCAGCAGTTCCGTACGCCCTGCCCCGATCAAACCGGAAATCCCGAAAATTTCCCCGCTGCGCACCTCGAAAGACACATCGCGAACCTTGTCCGAACGGCTCAACCCTTTGACCGTCAGGGCTGGCGCACCGATTTGCCGTGGGCCGAGATCAATGTGCTCGCCCAGTTCACGCCCCACCATCAGATTGACCAGTTGCTCGCTGTTGTAATTGGCCATTGGCTCGACGCAGACCAGATTGCCGTCACGCAACACGGCAATCCGCTGAGCAACCCGCGCCAGCTCTTCCAGTCGATGGGAAATGTAAATGATCGCCACGCCGCGGGCTTGCAGGCGGGTGATTTGCTCAAAGAGCATCTCGACTTCACGGGCCGTCAGCATCGCGGTCGGCTCATCGAGAATCAGTACATGACAGTCGCCGATCAGGTTGCGGGCGATCTCGACCATTTGCTGATGACCGATCCCCAACTCACCGACCAGCGTGTCCGGATCGATCGCATCAAGCCCGACCTGAGCCATCGCTGCGATTGCCGCTTTGCGCAGTTGCTTGCGGCTGATCCATCCGCCATTGCTGGGCAGGTTATCGAGAAACAGGTTTTCCGCGACGGACAAGGTTGGCAGCAGATTGAGTTCCTGCATGACCATGCGAATGCCCAGCTCTTCAGCCTGGGTTCGGCTGCCAGGACGGTAATCGCGCCCCTGGAATTGCATCTGGCCGGTGGTCGGAGTGACCAGCCCGCCAATGATTTTCGACAGTGTGCTTTTGCCAGCACCGTTCTCGCCGGTCAACGCCAGCACTTCACCACGCATCAGCGTCAGATCAATGCCGGTCAACACCGGTTGCGCGTACGTCTTGCCGATACCGCTGACCGAAAGGACCGCGTTCGGGGCACAAACTGACATAAAAAACTCTCCATGCGCTCGCCCTTGCGAGCGAGCGCCGTTGTGTCGCCAGAATGATTACTTGGTAACCAGCTCAACTGGAGTTTCGATTACGCCGTTGGTGCCGCCGTCGATCTTTTCACCCTTGAGCATTTTCAGCGCGGTTTCAATGCCGAACACCGCTTGCCTGGCAGCGAACTGATCGGCAGTCGCCAATACACGACCGTCCTTGAGCATTGGTTTGATGGCATTGATGTTGTCGTAACCCACCACTTGCACCTTGCCCGCCTTGCCTGCTGCGCGCACCGCCGAAACGGCACCGACTGCCATGCTGTCGTTACCCGCCAACAGCGCCTTGATTTGCGGGTATTCGCTCAGCATCGACGAGGCAACCTGGTTGCCCTTGTTGATTTCCCAGTCGCCGGATTGCAGGGACACGACCTTGATCTGCGCCGCCTCCATCGCATCCTTGAAACCCGCGGTGCGTGCCTGGGCGTTAGTGGTCGTGGAAACGCCTTCGATGATGCCGACTTCGTCGCCGGCTTTCAGTTGCCTGGCCAGGTACTCACCGACCAGACGCGCACCTTTGCGGTTATCCGGACCTACGAAGGGCACACTGAGGTTTTTGCTTTTGAGCACAGCCGGGTCGAGCTGGTTATCGATGTTGATGACTGTGATACCCGCGTCGACGGCTTTCTTGATCACCGGCACCATCGCTTTCGAATCAGCGGGGGCGATCACCAGCGCATTGACCTTGGAGACGATCATCTGCTCGACAATGCGGATCTGGTTGGCGGTATCGGTTTCGTCCTTGATCCCGTTGGAGATCAGCTCGAAATCGGCAGGATGTTCTTTCTGGTAAGCCTTGGCGCCATCTTCCATGGTCAGGAAGAATTCGTTGGCCAGAGACTTCATGACCAACGCGACTTTAGGTTTTTCAGTGTCGGCGAAAGCCGAAGAGAGGGGCAAAGCAGCGGATGCGGCAGCCAGCATAGCGACAGCGAGAACACGTCCAGCGAATGGCAGCTTCATGAGTTCACTCCGATCTTATGATTATTGTGAGCAACGCTTGCACTGCATACGCTTCAGATCCGTTCGCCAGCGCTTTGATACGCCGGAACGAGGATCGCCATGCCAACTGAATCAAACCGCCGGCATGACCGCGCAAACGTTTGCGTAGACCGAACTATGCGAACCCTGCTGACATTTGTCAACGGTCAGAAAAAGCCGTTTTGTGGTCTGGCTGGCAAAAAACGGCAATACCTATTATGCCGTCGTGTTGACCACCGATCCGCTGCTGGAGCCCTTGGCCAGCTCCTTGACCAGATTGCCAGCCACCTCCATTAGCGCGCCGTTGGTGCTAGCGATCTGCGCCTGAATCGCCATGACCACAGTGGTCTTGGCTTCCGGCGTCGGGTATGACGCTGCCTGGGCCGCAGCCAGCTGCTGCTGTTGTTGACGCAGTTGCTCTTGCAGTTCTTTCATGCGCTTGAGCAGGGTCTTCACCGTGATGCTGGCGTTACCGCCGTCATCCGCGTTGGTCTCCGAACCCTGACTTTGCCCGACCGGGCCTGTCCTGACTTGCTTGCTGTCACCCTCCTTGCCACCCCCCAGTTGCGTCGCGGCTTCTGCCGTGGCGTCGTTCAATGCTTTGAGGGTAGCGAGCGACTTGCCGCCGATGGTGATGCCGCCAGCGTTTGGAATACCGACAGTTATGGACATATGAGCTCCTGCACAAAAAAAGATCCTTAAAAGACCATCGACCTCCGAGCGGTTTTCTTTAGCGTTAATGCCCTGTCAAAAATGCGGGAATCTTCGGCTCGTGCTGTAGGCATTTTCGGACAGCCGAACACTCCCTTTGCACATGTTCGGAAACCCGGACGGCGATCGCCTTGAGCGCAACCATCACTCAACAATAAATTGATATAAATCATAAGGTTAAAAAATTTTTTAATCCAAAGTATGACTGGTACAGATCCTGCTCTTACCTGGATACCCCGGCATACAGATCTGTTTGGGGTGTTTCTAGATGAACCTGCATCAGCACCGTCATCACTATTAGAGAGAAAATAATGAAATCTGCCTTCAACACCTTTGTTCCGGGCGCTTTGGCCCTCCTGCTGCTCCTCCCGACTGCACTGCAAGCAAAAGAAGTCGAAACCCAACAGAAACTGGCGAACGTGGTAATCCTCGCTACAGGCGGCACCATTGCCGGTGCTGGCGCCAGTTCAGCCAACAGCGCTACGTACAAGGCTGCAAAAGTCGGGATCGACCAATTGATCGCCGGCGTCCCTGAACTGAGCCAATTGGCCAACGTTCGCGGCGAGCAAGTGATGCAAATCGCTTCCGAGAGCATCACCAACGAAAACCTGCTGCAACTGGGCCGCCGCGTAGCCGAATTGGCCGACAGCAAGGACGTCGATGGCATCGTTATCACTCACGGCACCGATACCCTGGAAGAAACCGCCTACTTCCTGAACCTGGTGGAAAAAACCGACAAGCCCATCATCGTGGTTGGCTCGATGCGCCCAGGCACCGCGATGTCGGCTGATGGCATGCTCAACCTGTACAACGCCGTTGCCGTAGCCAGCAGCAAAGACGCTCGCGGCAAAGGTGTGCTGGTGACCATGAACGACGAGATTCAGTCGGGCCGCGATGTCAGCAAAATGATCAACATCAAGACCGAGGCGTTCAAAAGCCCTTGGGGTCCATTGGGCATGGTGGTCGAAGGCAAATCCTACTGGTTCCGCTTGCCAGCCAAGCGCCACACCATGGATTCGGAATTCGACATCAAAACCATCAAGAGCCTGCCTGACGTCGAAATCGCCTACTCCTACGGCAATGTCGACGGCACTGCTTACAAGGCCCTGGCCCAATCTGGCGCCAAAGCCATCATCCATGCCGGTACCGGCAATGGCTCGGTGTCTTCGCGTGTCGTTCCAGAATTGCAGGCGCTACGCAAGGATGGCGTGCAGATCATTCGCTCGTCTCACGTCAATGCCGGCGGTTTTGTCTTGCGCAACGCCGAACAGCCAGACGACAAGTATGACTGGGTCGTTGCGCATGACCTGAACCCGCAAAAAGCTCGCATTCTGGCGATGGTTGCGCTGACCAAGACTTCGGACAGCAAAGAACTGCAACGGATGTTCTGGGAATACTGATGCATTGCGTCTGACCTGATCAGGTCAGACGCTCTCCACACTCACTCGCCCGCTCGGGCGAGTGATCTACCCTCCCGTCCTCCTCGCAACTTCCTCGGAAAAACTTCCAATCGGTTTACACCAAGCGGAAAAACTCGCTGTCAGACGATCCTCTTGAATTTTAAGCAGTTGCGAAATTGCTTACAGTTAAATACTGTATGCACGTACAGCTTAATAAGGATTACTCCGTGGCCACGACCTCTTCAGCAGCGACTAACCCTCCAGGCTCTTACGAACGACTCGGTTTGCGCGTTCAAAAAATCATCAATTCCCCGACCGCCCAAAAAGCCAAAGCCGCATTGATCTTCCGCCTCCCCGACGAGCCGGTAGATGAATGGGAACGCTTGCTCGAGGAAATCGCCGAAAACGACAACGTCACCCTTGCTTATCGCGACGATGGCGGCGTGCAGATTTTCTGGGTTGTGCCGAAGGAAGACTGAGTCAATGATTGTTCGTTGTTTGGCTTTGCTGTTGCTCTTCGTTGTCGCGGGCGCTCAGGCCGATGCACCACGTACCTTCAACGAAGCAAAAAAGGTCGCCTGGAAACTGTACGCCCCACAGTCCACCGAGTTCTATTGTGGCTGCAAATACACGGGTAATCGGGTCGATCTGAAAGCCTGCGGTTACGTGCCACGAAAAAACGCCAATCGCGCCGCACGCATCGAGTGGGAGCACATCGTTCCCGCATGGCAAATCGGTCACCAACGCCAGTGCTGGCAACAAGGTGGGCGCCAGAACTGCACACGTCACGATCCGACCTACCAACGTGCCGAGGCCGATCTGCACAACCTCGTGCCAAGTGTCGGCGAGGTGAACGGGGACCGCAGCAATTTCAGCTTCGGCTGGCTCCCCGTGCAATCAGGCCAATACGGTTCGTGCCTGACCCAAATCGACTTCAAGGCAAAGAAGGTCATGCCCCGCCCTTCCATTCGCGGGATGATCGCTCGTACCTATTTCTATATGAGCAAGCAATACGGTTTGCGACTGTCCAAACAGGATCTGCAACTCTTCGAAGCCTGGAACAAGACTTACCCGGTGCAAAGCTGGGAGCGCCAACGCAATCAGAACGTGGCGTGCGTGATGGGACGCGGTAATGAGTTCGTCGGCCCCGTCGACATGAAGGCCTGCGGCTAGCAGGCACCAGAATCAGTTATTGAGCCGCGCTGTGCTCAACGACCATTGATTCGATATTCATCTTCTTCGCCTTGGCCAGGGCTGCGATCAGCTCGACCTGCCTTGCCTCGGCTTCGGCTTTTGAGTTGAACGGCCCGACCAGCACGCGCTGTTTGCCGTCTTGCGTTACCACGTAGGAAACAAAACTGTGCTCGATCAGCCAGCCGGTGAGATCACTGATCGCCTGCATGGTCTCGCCCTGAACCAGAACATCCCATTGTGGTGCAGCAGCCGCTGCGGGTGCAGAGACAACCGGCACCTGAGGTTTTTTCGACTCCCCGGTCTGTTCCTGGCCACATCCAGTCAATACCAATACCGCAACCACCAACGCCATTTTGCGCACAACTTTTCCCTCAGAATGCCAAAGCCAGGATTTTATCACCCAAAAATGCCTCACGACCCAGTAAACAGGCGTCAAAACAACGAGAATGATGTTTCTCGCCTCTGTATAGTCGCACCTTGGGAATTAATGCAGCGTCTGCACGTCAGAAAGAGGCACCCAAACCGTGACACTTCGCACTAATCTATAGGTACTACCGACATCTGCATTGTCTGAGTCAGGTGCCCTACAAAGCTATCAAGGAGAAGATCATGCTGATACTCACCCGCAAAGTCGGTGAAAGCATAAACATCGGTGATGACATTACAATCACCATTCTGGGCGTTAGCGGCCAGCAAGTCAGAATCGGCATCAATGCCCCGAAAGACGTTGCGGTGCATCGCGAAGAAATCTACCAGCGTATTCAGGCCGGTCTTACTGCGCCGGACAAGCGCGAAACCCCCTGAGCCCCGTCAGCAATCAGTAGCCAGCCCTTTCTCTTACAGCAACGGCTGGCTAAAGATTCTGTGCACTACCGCTCCGCTCTCCTTTCTCCATGGCAACCACGCACGCCCAATCGGCCTCAGACTGTCGCTGAAAAGGTGAAGCCGATATTAACGACATCACCATGAGCCTTGCTGTCAGACAATTCGGATTCAGCCCGGTGAAAACCTCACAATCGGCCTGGGCACTTCAGTCCATTGCGCAACGACAGCCGACTATCCGAACGCCACACCTCGCGCCATGCCTGTCGCAGCCACGACTATCAAGATAATCAACAGCGCCTCGATATGACTGATGCGCGCAAAAAGCCTGGACCTCCCGACATCAATCGGCGCACCTCGGCTCAAAGCGATCCGCCATTTGATCAAGGCCACCATCGGCGCAATCTCGAGCAACAGGATGATGACGAACAAGGTCATTTTCAGATGGAACAGCGGCTGATGCAGGTAATAGTCCGAACCCTTTTCGTACCCGCCAAAGGCACGGATCCCACCGGTAATCAGAAGAATCGCTGCGGAGATTCCCCAGAAGTTATCTGCCAGCAGGACGCTACGAGCCCCCGTGCCATCCGAGGCAACTCGACGAAAAGCCATACCGCGCGTTAGCACTCCCCAGAGTGCCAGGGCATAGGCCAAGAGATGAACCGCTGCAAGAAACCAGTGAACCAGCATCGATTTGCTCCCCATTCAAGACGAAAAAATATCGGCCTGTCAGTAGTAGCCCAAAACGCCCGGCTTCGCTCACAAGACAAACCAGCATCCCGCTCCTGACTTCAATTGGTCGCGATCAAACCGGCACACAACTGCTTTTTATTCTGGCGTTTCGTCGCCATTCGATTGATTGGGCTTGAGCCTCGGAGCACACTTCAACGAGTTGAAGGATCAACGCCCCCATCGATAAAAAGCCCGCCCACACGCGGGTTTTTTTTCGTCCGTGCAATGGTCGTGACCCGAAGCATATGAAGAACCCAGCGCGATGGCTGGGCTCTGTTTATTGCCTGTGTTCCATCATCTTTTCAGCAAGAAGTTCAGCCCTATCGACCAACAGGTTTTGCCTGTCTTCGTGATTCGATTTTGCTCCCCTACCGTCGGTGCCGTGAGATTGCTTTGCGCTATCAGCGCACGACGAGACACGTGCCCGATCAGGCGTTGCTCACACCCTTTCCTCCCATTTTGGATTGACCGGTGGGAAGCACTCGAGAGTGGCCAGATCAATCAGCGTGAAGTGGCCGCCCATCCCGCCGCCAGTGTCGATGTGGTAGACGTTGCCCAGCACCGCCGGCTGATAGACCACCGTGTGGCCAACGATCACCGCCCTGATGCCACTGACGCCGGTGTCGTTTTCGTTGGTAATGCGAGTGCGCGACCACTGGCAGATTGTTTGGACACTACGCTGCATCGCGCCTTGCTCGAGCTCAAGGGCGCCAAGCATTTGCGCCCAATCATCGAACGGGCAATCGGCATGCACGATCCCCACCAGGCCAATAGGTGTCATCACCTCAATTGCGATAGGCAGTTCGGCGAACAGATCGACATAGAAGGCCTGTTCAGCGGTGGACAGACCATACAGCCAGGCGCCACCGTTGATAATGTGCAGGTAACTGGCCTGGCCTTTATGGCTGAGCCGATGGGCATCGACCGCCATTTGCTCATGATTGCCCTGCACGGCAAAGAACCATGGCTTGGCCAGCCACACGTCAACGTCAGTAGATTCGGGACCGCGGTCGACCATATCGCCAACACTGAAGAGGCGGTCGGTCGCGGGGTTGAAGCCGACAGCATCAAGCGCAGCTTGAAGCTTGGTGAAATGGCCGTGAATATCACCAACGGCAAAGTCGCGGCCGGCGGTGTTGATTGTGAAACGCTGAACCTGGGTCATGCTGCCACCCCCGGTACCTTCATAAGGCCCTTTTCAATCCAGTGCATTCGGGTTTCGGCCAGTGCTCGGATCAAATCGCGGTCGGTGTATTCGCCTCGCTTACGGCTCTTATGCTAACTCCTTGAACGCTTCGAACTCAGTCATTTCCGAAGGTAAATGGCCGGCCTGACGATGTAACGCAATGGTGGCTTTGCAGAAGTTTTTAAATCGCAGACACAAAAAAGGGCCAACCTTTCGGTTGACCCTTCTAGACCGCCCAGCAGAGCGGATTTTGTTTGGTAGGCGCGATTGGACTCGAACCAACGACCCCCACCATGTCAAGGTGGTGCTCTAACCAACTGAGCTACGTGCCTGCTGTGAGGCGGCATTCTACGGAATTCCGAAGGGGTGTCAACACCTTTTTTTCACCTAACCCTATGAATATGCAAAATATTTAATTTTGGTACCGCAAAGAAGGTATTCGGGTCGCTGGCAGTCGATTTTTAACTCAGGTAGGATCGGAGCACTCGTAAAATATATTAAACAGAGGCTGCAGGATGGCGAACACCCCCTACCCGGAATCCTATTACGCCGCGTCGGCCAACGCCGCCCCGTCGCGCCCTTCGCTACAGGATGACGTAGAGACCGATGTCTGTGTAATTGGCGCAGGCTACACCGGCCTGTCCAGCGCACTGTTTCTGCTGGAGAACGGATTTCGGGTGACGGTCCTGGAGGCAGCCAAAGTCGGCTTTGGCGCCTCGGGCCGCAATGGCGGTCAGATCGTTAACAGTTACAGCCGCGATATCGATGTCATCGAGCGCAGCGTTGACCCGAAGCAAGCGCAAATGCTCGGGCAAATGGCGTTCGAAGGCGGCAAGATCATTCGCGACCGCGTGGCCAGATACCAGATCCAGTGCGACTTGAAGGACGGCGGCGTGTTTGCAGCCATCACCAGCAAGCAGATGGGCCATCTGGAGTCGCAGAAGCGCCTGTGGGAACGCTACGGCCACACTCAACTGGAACTCATGGACAAGCGCCGCATTCGCGAAGTCGTCGCCTGCGATCAATACGTGGGCGGCATGCTCGACATGAGTGGCGGCCATATCCACCCGCTCAACCTCGCCCTGGGCGAAGCTGCGGCTGTCGAGTCGCTGGGCGGGACCATTTATGAGCAGTCGCCGGCGGTACGGATCGAGCGTGGCGCCAATCCGGTAGTACACACACCTCAAGGCAAGGTCAGAGCCAAGTTCATCATCGTCGCCGGCAACGCCTACCTGGGTAATCTGGTTCCAGAGCTGGCCGCCAAATCGATGCCGTGCGGCACACAGGTGATTACCACCGAACCCTTGAGCGAAGAACTGGCGAAGAGCCTGCTGCCACAGGATTACTGCGTCGAGGACTGCAACTACTTGCTCGACTACTACCGCCTTTCTGGCGACAAGCGTCTGATCTTCGGTGGTGGCGTCGTGTACGGCGCTCGGGATCCGGCAAACATTGAAGCGATTATTCGACCGAAGATGCTAAAGGCCTTCCCGCAGCTTAAGGATGTGAAGATTGATTACGCCTGGACCGGCAATTTCTTGCTGACTCTGTCGCGTTTGCCGCAAGTCGGACGCCTGGGCGACAACATCTATTACTCTCAAGGCTGTAGCGGCCACGGGGTGACTTACACGCATCTGGCAGGCAAAGTCCTGGCCGAAGCCTTGCGTGGCCAGGCAGAGCGCTTTGATGCCTTTGCGGACCTGCCGCACTACCCTTTCCCGGGCGGCCAACTGCTGCGTACGCCATTCGCCGCGCTAGGCGCCTGGTATTACGGCCTGCGAGACAAGTTCGACTTCTGACTTATCGCGCCCACAAAAAACCGCCTGTTCAGGCGGTTTTTTGTGGAAGAGCAATTGAGCACCACCTTGACATGGTGGGAGCCAAAATTCGGATTCCGAAATCCAGAAACAAAAAACCCCGGTCTTTCGACCAGGGTCTTTGCTATCGACTCGAAGTAGCCAGTGGCTTTCTTCGTAGCTTCAAGGCGTTCAGTGGGCCTTGAGGCAGATATGGCGCAGCGGACGGGACTCGAACCCGCGACCCCCGGCGTGACAGGCCGGTATTCTAACCGACTGAACTACCGCTGCGTATCGCTCAGACTTGCGTCTGTGTGAACCTTTGTCGGACTGAAGAGCTTGTAAGCTTTTCAATCTCAAACCGGGAAAACCCGATCTGGAAAATATGGCGCAGCGGACGGGACTCGAACCCGCGACCCCCGGCGTGACAGGCCGGTATTCTAACCGACTGAACTACCGCTGCGCGTCGGTGGAGGCTTTTTACAGCTTCCTTCCTGCTTTCGCAAGACTCTCAAAGTGGTGGGTGATGACGGGATCGAACCGCCGACATTCTGCTTGTAAGGCAGACGCTCTCCCAGCTGAGCTAATCACCCTTTGCATCTCTGAGGCCGCGAAATTTACGCAGATACCGAAGCTAAGTCAATAGCAGCGTTAGAGTTTTTTCAAAAACAGTTTTTAGTGGCAAGCTTGAAGCAGCAAGCAAAAGCAGTTACGCGCAGACAGGCACAACACTGATCCGCTTTTACTTGCCGCTTGTAGCTTAAAGCTGCCTTTCACTGCTGGTAGACCATTTTCTTGGTCATGCCACCGTCGACCACAAACTCCTGGCCCGTGACAAACCCGGCATTCTTTGACAGCAGCCAGGCCACCATCGCCGCCACGTCCTCGACCGTCCCTACCCGGCCCGCCGGATGCTGGGCATGATCAGCGTCGCTCAACGGTTCGGCACGCCGCGCCACTGGATCACGCGCATCAATCCAGCCGGGGCTGACCGCATTGACCCGAATTTCCGGTCCCAGACTGATGGCCAAAGCATGAGTCAATGCCAGCAAGCCACCTTTGCTCGCCGCGTAAGCCTCAGTATCCGGCTCCGACTGCGCGGCTCGGGTTGAGACCAGATTGACGATCGCCCCGCTGTGAGCACGCAAATAAGGCGCGCAGTGCTTGGCCAGTAACATGGGCCCACTAAGGTTCACCGCCAACACACGATTCCAGTAAGTCAGATCGAGACTTTCCAGGGTGATGTTGTGCGGATCAGCGACCGCCGCATTACACACCAGCGCATCGATACGACCGAATTGCCCAAGCACCTCGGCAACACCTTGAGCCACTTGCTGCTCGTCGGCCACGTCCATGGTGATGAACCAGGCGTTTTCACCCAGCACCCTGGCAACCTTTGAGCCGCGCACCCGATCAAGATCGGTCAGCACCACCTGCCAGCCCTCACTGATCAGCCAGGCGGCAATCCCCAGGCCAATGCCACGCGCGGCACCAGTGACCAGTGCAACCCGGCCATTAATGCCACTTGCAGGCGTGGACAACTCGATCACAAGGCAGCCAGCCCGCGCGCCAGATCCGCCTGCAGGTCAGCCACATCTTCCAGGCCGACCGCAATGCGGATCAAGCTGTCACGGATCCCGGCCGCCTCACGTTCTTGCGGCGCCAGGCGACCGTGAGAGGTGGTGCTCGGATGGGTAATAGTGGTCTTGCTGTCACCGAGGTTGGCGGTGATCGAAATCAAACGCGTGGCATCGATAAAGCGCCAGGCGCCCTCTTTACCACCCTTGACCTCGAAACTCACCACTGCACCAAAACCCTTCTGCTGACGCTGAGCCAACTCATGCTGCGGATGGCTCTTGAGACCGGCGTAATGGACTTTCTCAATACCGTCCTGCTGCTCCAGCCACTCGGCCAACTGCTGGGCATTGGCGCAGTGCGCCTTCATGCGCAGGCTCAACGTTTCCAGGCCCTTGAGGAAGATCCAGGCGTTGAACGGACTCAAGGTCGGCCCGGCAGTGCGCAGGAAGCCAACGATTTCTTTCATCTGCTCGCTGCGACCGGCCACTACGCCGCCCATGCAACGGCCCTGGCCGTCGATGAACTTGGTAGCAGAATGCACGACCACGTCCGCACCGAGCTTCAGCGGCTGCTGCAAGGCAGGCGTGCAGAAACAGTTGTCGACTACCAGCATCGCGCCTTTGGCGTGAGCGATTTTGGACAACGCAGCGATGTCCACCAGCTCGGCCAAAGGGTTGGAAGGCGACTCGACAAACAGCAATTTGGTGTTGGCCTTGATCGCCGCGTCCCAGCCGGACAGCTCCGCCAGAGGCACGTAGTCGACTTCTATACCAAAACGCTTGAAGTACTTTTCGAACAGGCTGATGGTCGAACCGAACACGCTACGCGACACCAGCACATGATCGCCAGCACTGCACAGACTCATCACCACCGCGAGAATCGCCGCCATGCCAGTGGCCGTCGCCACTGCCTGCTCAGCACCTTCGAGGGCGGCAATACGCTCTTCGAACGAGCGAACGGTTGGGTTGGTGTAACGCGAGTAAACGTTGCCCGGCACTTCGCCAGCGAAGCGCGCCGCCGCATCGGCAGCGGTACGGAACACGTAGCTTGAAGTGAAGAACATCGGATCACCGTGTTCGCCTTCCGGCGTGCGGTGCTGACCGGCGCGTACGGCCAGGGTATCGAACGCTACGCCATCGAGGTCGCTGTCCAGCCGACCGGCATCCCAATCCTGACTCATGCTGTCACTCCTTGCCCCGTGCTTGATAGATACAAATTCTTTGATAGATACAAAACCGGCCCCTCAGGGCCGGTAGAAACTCAGTTGTTGTACAGATCGATGATCGCACTGACTGCCTGCGTCTTGACCTTGGAGGCATCGTTGCGCGCCTGCTCGATCTTGTTCAGGTAAGCCTCGTCAATGTCGCCGGTGACGTACTTGCCGTCGAACACTGCGCAGTCGAAGTTCTCGATCTTGATCTTGCCGCCACCGACCGCTTCGATCAAGTCAGGCAGGTCCTGATAGATGAGCCAATCAGCGCCGATCAAATCAGCTACGTCCTGGGTCGAACGGTTGTGGGCGATCAGCTCATGAGCGCTCGGCATGTCGATGCCGTAGACGTTAGGGTAACGCACGGCTGGAGCTGCCGAGCAGAAGTAGACGTTTTTGGCGCCGGCTTCGCGGGCCATCTGAATGATCTGCTTGCAGGTGGTGCCGCGCACGATGGAGTCGTCCACCAGCATCACGTTTTTGCCGCGGAATTCCAGCTCGATGGCGTTGAGCTTCTGGCGTACGGACTTTTTCCGTGCAGCCTGGCCCGGCATGATGAAGGTCCGGCCGATATAGCGGTTCTTCACGAAGCCTTCGCGGAACTTGACACCCAGATGGTTCGCCAGCTCCAGCGCTGCAGTACGGCTGGTGTCCGGAATCGGGATGACCACGTCGATGTCGTGCTCTGGACGCTCGCGCAGGATCTTCTCGGCGAGTTTCTCACCCATGCGCAGGCGAGCCTTGTAGACCGAAACGCCGTCGATGATCGAGTCCGGACGCGCCAGGTAGACGTGTTCGAAGATGCACGGAGTCAGCGATGGGTTGGTCGCGCACTGACGGGTGTGCAGCTTGCCGTCTTCAGTGATGTAGACCGCTTCGCCCGGTGCCAGGTCGCGAATCAGGGTGAAACCGAGCACGTCCAGGGAAACGCTTTCGGAGGCGATCATGTACTCGACGCCTTCGTCGGTATGACGCTGACCGAAGACGATCGGACGAATACCGTGCGGGTCACGGAAACCGACGATGCCGTAACCGGTCACCATTGCCACGACCGCATAACCACCCACGCAACGGTTGTGCACGTCGGTGACGGCCGCAAACACGTCTTCTTCGGTTGGCTGCAACTTGCCGCGCTGGGCCAGTTCGTGAGCGAACACGTTGAGCAGCACTTCCGAATCGGAGTTGGTGTTGACGTGGCGCAGGTCGGATTCGTAAATCTCCTTGGCCAACTGTTCAACATTGGTCAGGTTACCGTTGTGCGCCAGGGTGATGCCATATGGCGAGTTGACGTAAAACGGTTGAGCTTCGGCCGAAGTCGAGCTGCCTGCAGTCGGATAACGCACATGGCCAATACCCATGTGACCGACCAGACGCTGCATGTGACGCTGATGAAACACGTCACGAACCAGGCCGTTGTCCTTGCGCAGGAATAACCGGCCATCATGGCTGGTCACGATACCGGCAGCGTCCTGGCCGCGGTGCTGGAGGACGGTTAGCGCGTCATACAGCGCCTGATTGACGTTCGACTTACCGACGATACCGACGATGCCACACATGCGACGCAACCCCTACTTAATGAAACTGAACTGAACACATCTCACTGCGGCGTTTTGGCCGTCGGCAAGAGGTGCTCCTTGAACGGTATGTCAGCGGGTACGCTGATACCGCTGGCCAGCCACTGACTACTCCACCCTAATATGAGGTTTTTGGACCAGTCTGCAACCAATAGAAATTGTGGCACGAGCCTTGACTCCTGCCACCACTTATCCTGCTGTACCGGGCCCAGACTCAAGAGCCCGACGGCGGTGACCACCAGCAGCGCGCCACGCGCCGCGCCGAAGGCCATGCCGAGAAAACGATCGGTCCCGGACAGGCCGGTGACACGAACCAGTTCGCTGATAAGATAATTGATCATTGCGCCTACCATTAAGGTGGCGACAAACATGATGGCACAGCCCGCGATCACGCGAGCCGACGGTGTTTCGATGTATCCGGCGAGGTACTCGGACAGTGAGCCGCCGAACATCCAGGCAACAGCTCCTGCGATGATCCAGGTCAGCAGCGATAGTGCTTCTTTAACGAAGCCGCGGCTCAGACTGATCAATGCGGAGATGGCGACGATTGCAACGATCGCCCAATCAACCCAGGTAAATGGCACAGTGCAGCCTACAGACGGATAAGGCGGCGCATTTTAGCAGAGCCCATGGCTGTCGGTAAGCTGCGATTGCGAGTGCATTTGAAATCAGTCAGTTAGCGTCAGCCGCGCTCAGGCTGGAAGCGAACGACAAAGCCCTTGAGGTTCTGCTGACGACCCAGCAGGTCACGCAGGCGATCGGCTTCTGCACGCTCGATCAACGGCCCGACAAACACCCGATTCTTGCCATCGGCAGTACGGATATAGGCGTTGTACCCTTGGCTACGCAGGGTTTTCTGCAAGCTTTCAGCGCTTTCACGGCTCGACAGGCTGGCCAACTGCACCGACCAACTGACCGACAGGCCATTGGCGTCGACACGACTCTGGTTGGTGTCAGGCTTGCTCGGCGCCGCAGCGATCGGTTGCGTGGGAGCAGGTGCCGGCTTGGGCGCAGGCGGCGTTACCGGCTTGGCGACAACCGGGGCCGGCGCGATGGGAGCGCCAGGAGCAACCGGCTTGGACGGCGCTTGCTGCGCAGCAATCTCTTCATCGGTTGGAACCGGCTCCTGAGGCAGCGCTTGCGGCTCCGGCACCACCACGGGCTCGACCTGTACTTTTGGCATTGCCGCGGCCTGAGGTGCAGCCGGGGCCTGAACCACCACCTGACGCTGCTCATCTTCCCGGGAAAACAGCATCGGCAAGAAAATCACCGCCAATGCCACCAGAACCAGAGCCCCAACCATCCGCTGCTTGTACGCGTTATCCAGCAAAGCCATGTGCAGCTTCCTCCGTGGAGCGCCGAGCCAACCATTCGAGGGCCTCGGCAACACAATAAAATGATCCGAACAGCAGAATTTCATCTTCCGCCGTTGCCAGCGCGCACTGCCCTTCCAGGGCATCCGCGACACTTGCATAGGATGTAACCGACGCCCCAAGGTTCTGCAACGCAACCTGCAAATCCGCTACCGGACGTGCGCGCACAGAATCGAGCGGGGCGACAGCCCAATGCTGGACACTACCACTCAATTCGCCGACAACTCCATCGAGATCCTTGTCAGCCAACAAACCAAATACCGCCAAACGTCGACCCGCCACCGGCCGGCGAGCCAAACGCTGAGCCAGGTACTCGGCCGCATGCGGGTTATGCCCCACATCCAGCATCAGGTTCAGACGCTTGCCGTGCCAGTTGAACTGGCGGCGATCCAAACGTCCAACCACTGATGTTGCTTTCAATGCCGCGACAATCTGCTCGGCCTGCCATGGCAAACCCAACAGCGCATAAGCCTGCAACGCCAGCGCGGCGTTTTCCATCGGCAGATCGAGCAGCGGCAAATCGTGCAGCTCAATCGCACGCCCCTGGGCATCGACGCCCCGCCACTGCCAGTTCTGCTCGGTGACGCCCAAATCAAAATCACGACCACGCAGGAAGAACGGGCAATTGAGCTCGCGCACTTTATCCAGCAGGGGTTGAGGCGGATTGAGATCACCGCAGAGCGCAGGCGCGCCCTGACGGAAAATGCCGGCCTTTTCGAAGGCGACGGATTCGCGGGTATTGCCGAGGTAATCTGCGTGATCAACGCCAATACTGGTGACCAGCGCGACGTCGGCATCCACCAGATTGACGGTATCCAGACGTCCGCCGAGGCCGACTTCCAGCACCACCGCATCAAGACCTGCACGCTGAAACAGCCAGAACGCCGCCAGGGTGCCCATCTCGAAATACGTCAGGGAAATTTCACCGCGACCGGCTTCGAGCGCGATAAAGGCTTCGCACAACTCGGCATCAGTGGCTTCAACACCATTGACCTGCACCCGCTCGTTGTAACGCAGCAGGTGCGGAGAATTGTAGACACCGACCGCAAGCCCTTGCGCCCGCAGCAATGAAGCCACGAACGCACAGGTAGAACCCTTGCCGTTGGTGCCGGTGACCGTGATCACCCGAGGTGCCGGCTTGCCCAATCCCATCCGGGACGCTACCTCTTGCGAGCGCGCAAGCCCCATGTCGATGGCTGACGGATGCAACTGCTCAAGGTAGGCGAGCCAGTCGCCAAGGGTACGTTCGGTCATAGGTTTGCAGGCACCGGCGGAACCACGACTGGCTCGACTGGCGCGGCCACGAACTCAGGCGTCGGCAAGCCCATCAGTTGTGCCAGCAGATTACCCAGGCGTGGACGCAGTTCCTGACGGGCAATGATCATGTCGATGGCGCCGTGCTCCAGCAGGAACTCGCTGCGCTGGAAGCCTTCCGGCAGTTTTTCACGCACGGTCTGCTCGATAACGCGCGGACCGGCAAAGCCGATCAGGGCTTTCGGCTCACCGACGATGACGTCGCCGAGCATCGCCAGACTGGCGGAAACACCGCCGTAGACCGGATCGGTCAGCACGGAAATGAACGGAATGCCTTCTTCGCGCAGACGCGCCAGTACCGCCGAGGTCTTGGCCATTTGCATCAGCGAGATCAGCGCTTCCTGCATCCGCGCACCGCCGGAAGCGGCGAAGCAGATCATCGGGCAACGATTTTCCAGCGCGTAGTTGGCCGCACGCACGAAGCGCTCGCCGACGATCGCGCCCATCGAACCGCCCATGAAGGAGAATTCGAACGCCGACACCACCACCGGCATGCCCAGCAGGGTACCGCTCATGGAGATCAGCGCGTCTTTTTCACCGGTCTGCTTCTGTGCAGCGGTCAGACGGTCCTTGTACTTCTTGCCGTCACGGAATTTCAGACGGTCAACCGGCTCCAGGTCAGCCCCCAGTTCGGCACGACCTTCGGCATCAAGGAAGATGTCAATCCGCGCACGTGCGCCGATGCGCATGTGGTGATTGCACTTGGGGCAAACATCCAGGGTCTTTTCCAGCTCCGGACGATACAGCACCGCCTCGCAGGATGGGCACTTGTGCCACAGACCTTCAGGCACCGAGCTTTTCTTCACCTCGGAACGCATGATCGAAGGGATCAGTTTGTCTACTAACCAGTTGCTCATGCTTTCTTTCTCCAGTACCGGCGGCCCGAACGCTTTGGTTCGCAGCCCCGCGTATGCCCTTGAGCTAAATTCATGTGTGCGGCGATGATCGGTGGATGGCCGGGTCAGCAGGACTGACCTTCGTACAACCCAAAAACCCTCAGCCATACCTGCCTTATGCAGTACACCTGTTTGTACAGTGCAGTGGACGGCGGCAGTCTGCCAGCCGTCACATCGAGCTACTGCGTACAGCCTTGATAAATGCGCGAATCTTCGCGTGATCCTTGATGCCCTTGCTCTGCTCTACCCCACCGCTGACGTCCACCGCGTAAGGGTGAACCCGGGCAATGGCCTCGGCCACATTGGCCGCCGACAACCCACCTGCGAGGATGATCGGTTTGCTCAATCCTTGCGGTATCAATGACCAGTCAAAGGCCTCGCCGGTTCCGCCGGGAACACCTTCAACATAGGTATCGAGCAAAATGCCGCTGGCTTTAGCGTAGGCATCGCAGCTGGCAGCAATGTCGTCGCCCGCCTTGACCCGCAACGCCTTGATGTACGGCCGATGGTAACCCTCGCAATCGGCCGGGGTCTCGTCGCCGTGAAACTGCAACAGATCCAGCGGCACCGCATCGAGAATCTCACCCAGCTCGCAGCGGCTGGCGTTGACGAACAAACCCACCGTGGTCACGAATGGCGGCAACGCGGCGATGATCGCCCGGGCCTGCTGCACCGTCACCGCCCGTGGGCTTTTGGCATAGAACACAAAACCAATCGCGTCTGCCCCGGCATCGACCGCCGCCAACGCATCTTCAATGCGGGTAATCCCACAAATTTTGCTGCGAACGGCTGACATGTCGTTTAAACCTCAGGGCAAATCCGGGGAAGTCCCGGATGGTAGCAAATGCATTCGAGGGCGTCAGCCGTCAAGTTCCGAGAAACCGGTCAGGAAATGCGGACCAATGTAACGCTCGGGCAATTGGAACTCATCGCGATACTCGACCTGCACCAGATACAGCCCGAATGGATGGGCCGTGACACCACCAGTACGGCGAATCCGGCTTTCCAGCACTTCCCGAACCCACTCCACCGGACGCTCGCCAGCGCCGATGGTCATCAGCACGCCGGCGATATTGCGCACCATGTGGTGCAGGAACGCGCTGGCGCGGATATCCAGCACGATCATCTTGCCGTGCTGGGTGACTCGCAGGTGATGGATTTCCTTGATCGGCGACTTGGCCTGACACTGACCGGCACGGAAGGCGCTGAAATCGTGGGTGCCGACCAGATGCTGCGCCGCCTCGGCCATGCGCTGGACATCCAGTGGCCGATGATTCCAGGTGACCTCTTCGTTGAGGTGCGCCGGACGGATCTGATCGTTGTAGATCACATACCGATAACGACGGGCAATCGCCTTGAAGCGCGCATGAAAATGCGCCGGCATGACCTTGGCCCAACTGACACTGATGTCGTGGGGCAAGTTGATATTGGCGCCCATGACCCAGGCTTTCAACGAGCGGTCGACTTGAGTATCGAAATGCACCACCTGGCCACAAGCGTGCACGCCGGCGTCGGTGCGACCCGCGCAGTGCAGGGACACCGGCGAATCCGCGACCTTTGACAGAGCCGTTTCAAGGGTTTGCTGCACGGTAGCCACACCGGACGCCTGACGCTGCCAGCCGCGATAGCGCGAGCCTTTGTATTCAACGCCCAACGCGATCCGGAAAAAGCCGTCGGCCGCCATTTCGGCGGCCGGGTTATCTATATTTGCCAAGGAGTGACAGCCTGCTGATGTACGCAAAGGCGGGCATTATAAGGCCGTCGGGGCGGGACGCCATGTTCACGGTGTTTTTTGTTCGCGCCCTGGCAAACCAATGAGTATTTGCAACAGCCTTCGCTGTTTCGCTATATAGATAAATACATAACGAAGATCGACCACCCGATGAGAACTGATCAATGAGCGCCATACAAAAGGAAGCCGTTGGCTTGGCCTACAGCCTGGAGGGAATGCTCCACGCCAAACGCAAGACGTGGGAAGCTATCGATGAAATGGCCCGCCGGATCAAACCCGGCATGCTGGAGTCCGAAGCCCTGCTGATGGGGCTTGAAGTACTGACCGAACTGGGCATGGACCGCATTTGGCACCCGACCAAAATCCGCTTCGGCGAAAACACCTTGAAAACCTTCAAGCAGCCCTCCAGTGGCGATCCGGTGCTGGGCGAAAACGATATTTACTTCATTGACCTCGGCGTCGTGTGGGATCGCCACGAGGGTGACTCCGGCGCCACATTCACCACTGGCAACGACCCTGAAATGATCGCCTGCGCAGCGGCCGCAAAAACCCTGTTTGACCAGGTTCAAGACTATTGGCGAACCCATCAGGTCGCCGGCCCAGAGCTGTATCGCTACGCAGAAGAACAGGCGGCCGCGATGGGTTGGGTGTTGAATCTGGACATCAAGGGCCACAGGGTCAGCGACTTCCCCCATGCGATCTATCGCGCCGGCGACCTGGGCAATTTCGAAGCCTGCCCGAATGTCGGACTGTGGATTCTGGAAATCCAGCTGGCCCACCCTACCCGGACATTTGGCGCGTTTTACGAGGATTTGCTGGCTTAAGATCAAAAGATCGCATCACATCACCGCCAAAACAAAACGGCAGCCTCAATGGGCTGCCGTTTTGTTTACAGCTTATCGATCACTCAAGCTATACGCGCCAACATTTCCTTGGCTTCGCTTTTCTGACCGTCATTACCTTCACTGATTACTTCACCGAGGATGTCCCGCGCGCCATCGTTGTCGCCCATATCGATGTACGCCTGCGCCAGATCCAGCTTGGTCGCGACTTCGTCAGTACCCGAAAGAAAATCAAATTCAGGTTCATCCATCCCTACCGCAGCATCTTCAGCAGTGAAGCTTGGCTCGGCAATGGCCGGATGTTCCAGGCTACCGGACAAACGATCCAGCTCAGCATTGACGTCATCCAGCTCGGACATGAAGTCATCCGGCTCAGGCTTGGCTTGAGTATCGATTTCATCCTCCAGGGACAGGTCGAAATCAGCCGGCAACTCCAGATCATCAAGCGCCGCTTCTGTAACCGCAGGCGACTCGGCCGCTGGCAGATCTTTCAGATCGTCGTCGAGGTTAAGCAGAAACTCGTCGTCAGCCAGGATCGAATCCGGCACATCGCCACCCAGATCAAGGTCGAAATCCGACAGGTCATCCAGGCTGTCCTTGGCTTCGGCCTGCTGTTGCAAAACGGATTCGAAGCTCAGATCGTCGTCGAGCGGGAAAGCGTCCAGTTCCAGCGCGGGCTCTGGAGCGACTACCGCCGGCGATGCAGCTTCCAGATCATCCAGACTCAGGTCGAAGGCGCTGTCGAAGTCATCATCGGCAGGTGCCGGGGCTGGTGCAGCTTCAGGTGCCTTAGGCTCCTCGTGCAGCAGGTCCTTGACGTACTGCGCATCCAGTTCGGCGGCAACCGCGGCGGCGGCGATACCACCAACGGCTGCCACGGCTACCATTGCCGGGAAGCGGCTTTTCAGCTGCTCGACGTCAGCATGATTTTTGCCATTGGCAACCAGCTGACGCTCTTGCGCCACGAACGCACTGCGATCGCCCTGCTGGCCGTAGACTTCCATCAGCTTCAAGCGCAGGTCGCTGCGTTGCGGCTCTTGCTTGATACCGTCCTCAAGCAGGCTGGCTGCCTGATTCAGACGCCCTGCACTGATGTGCGACTGGGCTTGCACCAGAACATCGTCCGAGCGCTCGGCCGCAGGCGCTATCAATGGCGCAGCAATCGGTGGCGTCACCACCACTGGCGCCACGACTGGAGCTGGAGGCGTTGCAAGCTTGACGACTGGCGGCGGCACTTCAAGGCCTTCAAAGCTGCTTTCCGGCAGATCGAGGTCTTCAGTCAAGTCCGACTCTTCAGCCAAGGCCTTCGCCATGCGCTTGTGCTTCTCGGCTTCCTGTTGAGCCTTGCGACGACGCGCCAGCAACAGCAGAAGCAACAACAGCACTACAGCACCACCGCCCACCAGCCCCAACAACACCGGATTGGTCAGCAGTTCGTTGTACTTTTGCTCGTCACTCGCCGCTGGGGCTGCCTGAACCGGCGCCTCGGCTGGCACTGCAGCCGGCGTTGCGTCTGGCACTACCGCGGGCGTTGCTGGCGCCGCAGCAGGCTGGGCGACCAGATCGACCGACATCGCCGCCGAAGGTTGAGCAGCAGCACCTGCCCCCGCGCCTTCTGCCTGCATCTTGGCCAGTTGATTATTCTTCAGCTCGATCAAGCGTTGGAGCTTGTCCAGCTGACTCTGCAAGTCAGTCATGCGGCTTTTCAGCTCGGCATTGTCGCGACGCGTCGTATCGAGGCTTTCCTGGGTCACCGCCAGCTTGTTGCTGATGACCTTGCTATCGCCGGCAGCGCCCTTGCCACCTTTCTTGCCGGACTCCGCCGACACCAGGCTCAGATTGTCCTTGGCGTTACCTTGCGGCGCGACAACATCACGTCCGTGCCTGGTTGCGTCGAGCTGTTGCGCCTGCGCCCGATGAACCGAGCGACGCCCATGACGCCAGGCAGTGTTCTGCGCGGCGACTTCGGCAATAGCTTTAGGCTGCGGCAGGCTGGCGCTTTGTGCGGCGTCCGGCAGGCGCAAGACCTGACCGGTTTTCAGTCGGTTGATGTTGCCATCGATAAAGGCGTCCGGGTTCAGTGCCTGAATCGCCAGCATGGTTTGCTGGATCGAGCCGCCATTGCGCGCCTTCGCGGCGATTTCCCACAAGGTGTCGCGTGGCGTGGTGATGTGCTGCGCAGGCTTGCTTGCGCCAGTCACGGGGGCGCTGACTGCTGGCGCTTGAGACGGCGCAGGTTGCGCGGCAGCGTTAGCCGTCTGCGGCGAGAATTTGGACGGATCGAGCAGCACGCTGTAGTCGCGCAGCAGTCGGCCGTTTGGCCACATCACCTGAACCAGGAATTTCACCATAGGCTCGGAGAGTGGTCGACTTGAAGTCACCCGCAGGATGCTTTTACCACTGGCATTGAGCACTGGCGTGAATGTCAGGTCATTGAGGAACGCCTGACGATCAACCCCGGCCTTGGCGAAGTCGTCTGCCGACGCCAGACTCGGCACCACTTCGGCAGCGGTGAGGTCCTTGACGTCGAGCAGCTCGATTTCTGCCACCAGAGGCTGGTTCAGGGTCGACTTCAGGGTCAATTCCCCAAGCCCGAGGGCATGCGCCATACCGGAGGACAGCGCTGAGGCGGCCGCTATTGCTAACACCAGTTTGCGAACTTGAACCATAGCCTCATCCTTTGTTGAACTTTCCTCGGCAAGCGAGAAGGTGTTGATACCGCTGCCGGAAGGCATTGCGCGCAGCCTCGAAGAGTCCCTGCGCGCGCTTATTTCACTTATGCCCTTGGAAGCCCCTGATGGTGGCTCGCCTCCAGCATTCGGGCCAAGCATAACGCTCGACTGGAATCATTCTGCAAATTGTTGCCAAGTATCTTTTACACAAGGTCTTTTATCAACAACTCAGCCACCTGCACCGCGTTGAGTGCAGCGCCTTTGCGTACGTTATCTGACGTCAGCCACAAATTAAGTTCCGCCGGATCGTCGACACCGCCGCGAACCCGACCAACGTAGACCACATCCTGCCCTACCGCATCGCCTACCGGCGTCGGGTAATCACCCGCCTCGACCAGCTCGACACCAGGCGCCGCCTCAAGCGCAGCATTCACCGCCGCCAGGTCGACAGCCTTGGCTGACTGCAAGGTCACGCTAAAGCTATCGCCGAAAAACACCGGGGCTTGAACGCAAGTGACAGAAATCTTTAATAAAGGCTGCGCCATGACCTCGCGCAGCTCTCGAACCAGGCGCTTTTCCAGCAGCGTATGGCCCTGAGCATCCGGTGTGCCGACTTGTGCCAGCAGGTTGAAGGCCATTTGCCGATCAAAGAAACGCGGCTCCAGCGGGCGAACATTCAGCAGTTCAGCCGTTTGCCGGGCCAGCTCGGTGACCGCTTCGCGGCCTTGGGCGGAAACGGCCAGGCTTGCGGTGAGGGTCACTCGCTGCAAGTCGAGCAAATCGCGCAACGGCGCCAACACCACGGCCAGGGTCGTGGCCGATGCACTTGGGCTGCTCACCTGAAACGGCTTTTTCAAACCGGCGAGCACCTGAGCATTGGCTTCCGGTACCACCTGCGGTGCCTGTGCGGCCGGCAAGGCGCCGGACAAATCAATCAGCGCGCAACCGGCGGCCGTCGCACGCGGCGCAAAGCTCAGGGTGACCGCCGGGCCGGCGGCGAAGAACACCAGTTGCACCTTGCTGAAATCAAACTCGTCGACTTCCCGCACCCGTACATTCTTGCCACGAAACGGCACCGAATGCCCGGCCGATTCACTGCTGGCCAGCAGGTGTAGATTGGCAACCGGGAAGTCGCGCTCTTCAAGAATCTGGACGAGGGTTTCGCCGACAGTACCGGTGGCGCCGACAACGGCGATATCAAAGGACTGGCTCATGGATCTACCTCAGGCGAAACGGGGGGAGCGGCACTTTACCGGGCGCATTGAACGCAGGCAATTGATAGACGATATCCGTAGCAGCTGGCGAAGCCTGCGTTCGGCTGCGCAGCAGTCGTAAATTATAAGCGCACGGTCTGCCAGAGTAATCCGCGTGATCGCATTGGCGAGGACTTCGTCCTCGAACGCAGCCTTCGGCAGCTGCTACGGGAACCGATCGGCCCCAAATAAAAAACCCGCAGCTCTTTCGAGATGCGGGTTGTTTCATTGCATCAGCAGATCAACGTTCCAGCAGAATCCGCAGCATGCGACGCAGCGGTTCGGCCGCGCCCCACAGCAGTTGGTCGCCGACGGTGAAAGCACCGACGAACTGCGACCCCATGTTCAGCTTGCGCAGACGGCCAACCGGTACGTTCAGGGTGCCGGTGACCTTGGTCGGGCTCAGCTCCTGCATGCTGATCTCGCGCTGGTTCGGCACCAGTTTGACCCACGGGTTGTGCTGGCTGATCAGCCCTTCGATATCGGCGATCGGCACGTCTTTGTTCAGCTTGATGGTCAGCGCCTGGCTGTGGCAACGCATGGCGCCGATGCGTACGCAGATGCCGTCCACCGGGATCGGGCTCTTGAAGCGACCAAGGATCTTGTTGGTCTCGGCCTGGGCCTTCCACTCTTCACGGCTCTGACCGTTCGGCAGCTCTTTGTCGATCCACGGGATCAGGCTACCGGCCAATGGCACGCCGAAGTTTTCGGTCGGGTAGGCATCGCTGCGCATGGCTTCGGCAACACGACGGTCGATGTCGAGGATCGCACTGGCCGGATCAGCCAGTTGATCAGCGACAGCGGCGTGGGTCGCGCCCATTTGCTTGATCAGTTCACGCATGTTCTGCGCGCCGGCACCCGAGGCTGCCTGATAGGTCATGGCGCTCATCCACTCCACCAGACCGGCTTCAAACAGACCGCCCAGCCCCATCAGCATCAAGCTGACGGTGCAGTTGCCGCCGATGTAGTTTTTGGTGCCAGCGTCGAGTTGCTGGTCGATAACCTTGCGGTTCACCGGGTCCAGAACGATAACCGCATCATCCTGCATACGCAGGCTGGAAGCGGCGTCGATCCAGTAACCCTGCCAACCGGCTTCGCGCAGTTTCGGGAAGACTTCGCTGGTGTAGTCGCCACCCTGGCAGGTCAGAATCACGTCGAGGGTTTTCAGCTCTTCAATGCTGTAAGCGTCCTTGAGCGGAGCAATATCCTTACCCACGGACGGGCCTTGGCCACCCACATTGGAAGTGGTGAAAAACACCGGCTCAATAAGATCGAAATCCTGCTCTTCCAGCATCCGCTGCATGAGCACGGAACCGACCATACCGCGCCAACCGATCAGACCTACACGTTTCATCGCAACTACACCTTTACAAAAAGTGGGCTCGCTTGCCGGCATCAGCGACAAGCGGGACCCGAGAGATTACAGATTCCGCAGCGCTGCGACTACTGCGTCGCCCATTTCCTGCGTACCCACTTTCGCGCAACCCGGCGACCAGATGTCACCTGTGCGCAGCCCTTGGTCCAATACCAGGCTGACGGCCTTTTCGATGGCATCAGCGGCCGCAACCTGATTGAAGCTGTAACGCAGCATCATCGACACCGACAGAATCGTCGCCAGCGGGTTGGCGATGCCTTTGCCCGCGATGTCCGGCGCCGAACCGTGGCACGGCTCGTACATGCCTTTATTGTTGGCATCCAGCGAGGCCGACGGCAACATGCCGATGGAACCGGTGAGCATCGAGGCTTCGTCGGACAGGATATCGCCGAACAGGTTGTCGGTGACGATCACGTCGAACTGCTTCGGTGCACGCACCAGCTGCATGGCGGCGTTGTCGACGTACATGTGGCTCAGCTCGACATCCGGGTAATCCTTGGCCACTTGCTCGACGATTTCGCGCCACAGTTGACTGGAAGCCAGAACGTTGGCCTTGTCCACCGAACACAGCTTCTTGCCACGTACGCGCGCCATGTCGAAACCGACACGGGCGATACGGCGGATTTCGCTTTCGCTGTATGGCAGGGTGTCGTACGCCTGACGCTCGCCATTTTCCAGTTCGCGCACGCCGCGTGGCGCGCCGAAGTAGATACCGCCGGTCAGTTCACGGACGATCAGGATGTCCAGACCCGCGACGATTTCCGCTTTCAGGCTCGAAGCTTCAGCCAGTTGCGGATACAGAATTGCAGGACGCAGGTTGCCGAACAGACCCAGTTGCGCACGAATCTTCAACAAGCCGCGCTCTGGACGAATGTCTCGCTCGATGGTGTCCCATTTCGGACCACCTACCGCACCCAGCAGCACCGCATCGGCAGCGCGAGCACGAGCCAGTGTTTCGTCGGCCAACGGCACACCGTGCTTGTCGATGGCTGCGCCGCCTATGACGTCGTGGCTCAGTTCAAAATCCAGCGCGAACTTGTCGTTGGCCAGCTCCAGCACCTTGACCGCTTCGGTCATGATTTCCGGGCCAATACCGTCACCTGGGAGAATCAGAATCTGCTTGCTCATGCGTTCCTCATGTCATCAGTCGGCGCGCCCTAAGGCACGCCCGGAAAAATTCTAGCGTTCGGCGCTTATCGTTCAGCCATCAGCACCAGTACATCGGTACTGAACGAACCATCGGCTTCAATCTCGAAATACTCGCGCACTTCATTGCCCATCGCCTGCTGCAACTCACGGATCGCCACGCGCAATGCTTGCGGTGTGCGCATGCGTTCGACCCAGGAGTTGTACTCCAGACGCAGCCGCTGGCGCGTAGTGCTACGGGTGTGCAGCCCCGCCTCGCTGACCTGACGCAACCACTCGCCGGCGGAATAATCACGCACGTGGCTGGTGTCGCGCAGCACTTCAACGCTTTGCAGGTAAGTGTCGAACAACGGACTGCCCGGCGACAAGACGTCAATGAACGCTGCCACCCCACCCGGCTTGAGTACTCGGCGCACTTCGCGCAAAGCCTGCCCGAGATCGCTCCAATGGTGCGCCGAATAACGGCTGAAGACGAAATCGAATTCACCATCGGCGAATGGCAGGCGTTCCGCCGCACCGAGTACGGTGGTCACGTTGCTCAGACCGCGATCAACCGCAGCACCTGCCACCACGTCGAGCATCTGCTGCGACAGGTCGTAGGCCACTACTTCCTTGACCAGCGAAGCCACATGAAAACTCACATGACCGGCGCCGCAGCCCAGGTCCAGCACTCGCGCATCACCGCGACCTGCCAGTTCGGCCTGTAGCAGTGCGAATTCGGTGCCTTGGGCGTGCACGGCACTGCTCAGATAGGCCGAGGCCTGTTCACCGAATTGTTTTTGTACTACGTCGCTGTGCTGGGCAGTGCTGGTCATGGTGATTTCCTTAAGGGGTGAGTCTTGTGTTGTCTGGGCTGCCGCCTTCGCGAGCAAGCCCGCTCCCACACTGGATTTCCGTCGCTCACAAAACCCCTGTGGGAGCGGGCTTGCTCGCGAAGAGGCCGGAACTGTCTACAACAATTTCGGATCAATCACGCGTCGCGGAACAACCATGGCTGGCTGGCGCGGTGCTTGGCTTCGAACGTGGCAATCGCATCACCGTCCTGCAAGGTCAGGCCGATATCGTCCAGACCGTTGAGCAGGCAGTGTTTGCGGAAAGCGTCGATTTCAAAGCTCAGGACCTTGCCGTCAGGACGGGTTACGGTCTGGGCCTGCAAGTCGATCTGCAACTGGTAGCCAGGATTGGCTTCCACTTGCGCAAACAACTCGTCGACTTCAGCGTCGCTCAGGATGATCGGCAGCAAGCCGTTCTTGAAGCTGTTGTTGAAGAAAATATCGGCGTAGCTCGGCGCGATGATGCTGCGAAAGCCGTACTCTTCCAGGGCCCATGGCGCGTGCTCACGGCTGGAGCCGCAGCCGAAGTTTTCTCGGGCGAGCAATACGCTGGCGCCCTGATAACGCTCGGCGTTGAGCACGAAATCCTTGTTCAACGGACGCTTGGAGTTGTCCTGATACGGTTGACCCACGTCCAGGTAACGCCACTCATCGAACAGGTTCGGGCCGAAACCGGTGCGTTTGATCGACTTCAAGAACTGCTTGGGAATGATCTGGTCGGTGTCGACGTTGGCACGATCCAAAGGCGCGACAAGACCAGTGTGCTGGGTAAAAGCTTTCATGCTGCGCTCCTTTAGATCAATTCACGGACGTCGACGAAACGACCGTTGACAGCGGCGGCGGCGGCCATCGCCGGGCTCACCAGATGCGTACGGCCACCGGCGCCCTGACGACCTTCGAAGTTACGGTTGGAGGTCGATGCGCAATGCTCGCCGGACTCCAAACGGTCCGGGTTCATCGCCAGGCACATCGAGCACCCTGGCTCGCGCCATTCGAAACCGGCTTCGAGGAAAATCTTGTCCAGCCCTTCCAGCTCGGCCTGCGCCTTCACCAGACCCGAACCCGGCACCACAATGGCTTGCTTGATGGTCGAAGCCACTTTACGGCCCTTGGCGATCACCGCAGCAGCGCGCAAATCTTCGATCCGCGAGTTGGTGCAAGAACCAATGAACACGCGATCCAGCTGAATGTCGGTGATCGCCTGATTGGCGGTCAAACCCATGTATTTCAAGGCGCGGACGATGGAGTCGCGCTTGACCAGATCCATCTCTTTAGCCGGATCCGGCACGTGCTGATCGACGGCGAGGACCATTTCCGGGGAAGTACCCCAGCTGACTTGCGGCTTGATTTGCGCAGCATCGAGTTCAACGATGGTGTCGAATTTCGCGTCCGCATCGGAAACCAGATCTTTCCAGGCTTCGACAGCCAAATCCCACTCCGCGCCTTTCGGTGCGAACGGACGACCCTTGACGTAGGCAACAGTCTTTTCGTCGGCGGCGACCAAACCTACACGCGCACCGGCTTCGATGGACATGTTGCAGATGGTCATGCGGCCTTCGACCGACAACTCACGAATTGCGCTACCGGCAAATTCGATTGCATGGCCGTTACCGCCAGCGGTGCCGATCTTGCCGATGACAGCCAGAACGATGTCCTTGGCGGTCACGCCGAACGGCAAGGTGCCTTCGACGGAAACCAGCATGTTTTTCATTTTCTTGGCGACCAGGCACTGGGTGGCGAGCACGTGCTCGACCTCGGAAGTGCCGATACCGTGAGCCAAAGCGCCGAAAGCGCCGTGGGTCGAGGTATGGGAGTCACCGCAGACCACGGTCATGCCCGGCAAGGTTGCGCCCTGCTCCGGGCCGATAACGTGGACGATGCCTTGACGCACATCATTCATCTTGAATTCGACGATGCCATATTCGTCACAGTTGTCATCGAGGGTCTGAACCTGCAAACGCGAGACTTCGTCAGCGATGGCTGCAATGCCGCCCTTGCGCTCTGGAGTCGTCGGTACGTTGTGGTCCGGGGTCGCGATGTTGGCATCGATGCGCCACGGCTTGCGCCCGGCCAGACGCAGACCTTCGAAGGCTTGCGGCGAGGTCACTTCGTGAATGATGTGACGATCGATGTAGATCAGCGCCGAACCATCGTCGCGCTGCTTGACCAAATGCGAATCCCAGAGCTTGTCGTAGAGCGTTTTGCCGGCCATCAGACGTTTCCTCATCAGCTTGTTTCTATGCCCTGGGCTTGAAGCGATTCAATAACCCCTTGGCTTGTGAGGTCGATCCTATGGGGTTACATTAAATAACTCAAATTCATATTTTTCATGCTTTGGATAACCAACTGGAATACAACCATGGACCTGGCCAACCTCAATGCCTTTATAGCCATCGCCGAGATCGGCAGCTTCTCCGGCGCAGGTGAGCGCCTGCACCTGACCCAGCCAGCCATCAGCAAACGCATCGCCGGGCTGGAGCAACAGCTCAAGGTGCGGCTGTTTGATCGACTGGGCCGGGAAGTCAGCCTGACCGAGGCCGGACGCGCCCTGTTGCCCCGCGCTTATCAGATTCTTAATGTGCTGGATGACACGCGCCGGGCGCTGACCAACCTGACCGGCGAAGTGACCGGTCGTTTGACGCTGGCGACCAGTCATCACATCGGCCTGCACCGCCTGCCGCCCTTGCTGCGGGCGTTCACCCGGCGTTATCCCGAGGTCGCGCTGGATATTCAGTTCCTCGATTCGGAAGTTGCCTACGAGGAAATTCTTCACGGCCGCGCCGAACTGGCGGTCATTACCCTGGCACCCGAGCCTCACACACTGGTGAAGGCCACGCCGGTATGGGACGACCCGCTGGACTTCGTGGTGGCTCCGGAACACTCGCTGATCAGCAACGGTGCGGTCAGCCTGGCCGATATTGCCCGCCATCCGGCGGTTTTTCCCGGCGGCAACACCTTTACCCACCACATCGTGCAACGACTTTTCGAAGCCCAGGGACTGACGCCGAACATCGCGATGAGCACTAACTATCTGGAAACTATCAAGATGATGGTTTCCATTGGCCTGGCCTGGAGCGTATTGCCGCGCACCATGCTCGATGATCAAGTGGCGCGCATTCCTTTACCGGGCATACAGCTCACTCGCCAGCTAGGCTATATCGTGCACACCGAACGGACGCTGTCGAATGCTGCACGGGCTTTCATGGCCTTGCTGGACGCACAAATCGATTTGCCAGGGACTCACGGCTAACTTGTGCTAATCCTTTAAGGTTAACAATCCCGGCGCCAAACACCCAATTCAGCCCAAGGCCTGTTGCCAATGCCCAAATCTGCTGACCGCACTCGCTCACGCACGCCCCCAATGCCGCGCATTCAGGCGCTCGACCCGCGTACCTCGGAGCAGAGCTGGGAAAGCGCACCACAACTGCTCGCCGCCTTGAACGGCGCACGCCTGGGCGCCTGGTACTGGGACATTGAACGCGGGCTGATCAGTTGGTCACGGGGAACTCAAGCCCTGTTCGGGTTTGACCCAAAGCAGCCGCTGCCGGCCGATCTGGAATACCTGGATTTATTGCCGGTCGAGGATCGCGCGAAAGCGCTGCGGGCCTTTCACGCCGTGGTGGCCGGCGCGCCGCTGGAACAGGCGATGCATCACCGGATCCGTTGGCCCGATGGCAGCCTGCACTGGCTGGAGATCAACGGCAGCCTGCTGCCGGACAAACACGGCCGGCCACGGATGATCGGGGTGATCCGCGAGATCACCCATCAACGCCAGCGTGAACAGGCCCTGAGCAGTTCTGAGAAACGTTTCGCAACACTATTTCATCTGTGCCCGAACATGGTACTGCTGACCCGCCAGGAAGACGGCCTGATCAGCGAAGCCAATCAATACTTTGAAAGCCTGTTCGGCTGGCCCGTACAAAGCGTGATCGGCCGCACGACGCTAGAGCTGGGCCTTTGGGTGCACCCGGAACAACGCGCCAAACTGATCAAGGCGACCAAGGCCAAAGGCGAGCTGGTCAGCATGGAAGTGCAGTTTCGCGCCAGCAACGGCCAGATCCACGATGGCATTCTCAGCGCGCAAAAGGTTGAACTCGAAGGCCAGGCCTACCTGCTGAGCACGTTCCTCGACACCAGCGAACGCAAACTCGCCGAGCAAGCGCTCAAAGACAGTCAGGAGCGCCTGGACTTGGCCCTCGATTCGGCGCAGCTCGGCACCTGGGACTGGCACATTCCCAGTGGCATGCTCTATGGCTCGGCCCGCGCCGCGCAGTTGCATGGCCTTGACCCGGTACCCTTTCACGAGCCCTTCGATGCGTTTTTCGAAGGCGTGCCCGACGATGAGCGCGGCAGCATGCGCGACGCCTATCGCAGCTTGCGCGAAGGCCCGGCCGGCAATTATCAACTGACCTACCGTGTGCAATTGGCCGACGGCAGTTCGCGCTACCTGGAAAGCCGCGCCCGGCTCTATCGCGATGAGTCCGGGGCGCCACTGCGCATGGCCGGCACCCTGCTTGACATCACCGATCAAGTGGAGCGCGAGCAACGCCTGATCACCTCTGAAGAAAAATTCGCCAGCCTGTTCCAGGTCAGCCCGGACCCGATCTGCGTGACGCGTCAGGACACCGGCCAGTTCATCGAGATCAACTCCGCCTTCACTCAGACCTTCGGCTGGAGTGCCAGCGACGTCATCGACCGCAGCGCCGACGAAATCGGCCTCTGGGACGCCTCAGTGAAGCGTCAGCAACGCATCGAACAGGTGATTCGCGAACAAGCGCTGAACAACGTCGCGATCATCGTTCACCACAAGGACGGGCAATCCCTGACCTGCGTGATTTCCAGCCGCCAGATCAGCGTCGGCAACGAGCCATGCATCGTTACCACCTTGCGCGACATCACCCAGCAGCAACGTTCCGAGGCAGCGCTCAAGGCCAGCGAAGAAAAATTCGCCAAGGCGTTTCACTCCAGCCCCGATGCCATCACCATCACCGAACGCGACAGCGGACGTTATCTGGAGGTCAACGACGGTTTCTGCCGTTTGACCGGCTACCGCTCTGATGAAGTGATTGGCAAAACCGTGTATCAGGTCGGCATCTGGGCCGAAGAAAAACAACGCTCGGCGCTGCTGGCCGAATTGAAGATCAAAGGCCGGGTGCATCACCAGGAAATGCTCGGCCGCAATAAACGCGGCGAGATTCTCACGGTCGAGGTGTCGGTCGAACCCATCACCCTGAACGAAACCGCCTGCCTGCTGCTGACCGCCCGGGATGTCAGCCTGCTGAAAAATGCCGAAGCGCAGATCCGTCACCTGGCCTACCACGACCCGCTGACCAACCTGCCCAACCGCGCCCTGCTGATGGATCGCCTGAGCCAGCAGATCGCCCTGCTCAAACGCCACAACCTGCGCGGCGCCCTGCTGTTCCTCGATCTCGACCACTTCAAGCACATCAACGACTCGCTGGGTCACCCGGTGGGCGACACGGTGCTGAAAATCATCACCGCACGACTCGAAGCCAGCGTGCGCATGGAAGACACCGTGGCGCGGCTGGGTGGCGATGAGTTCGTGGTGCTATTGAGCGGACTGGAAGGTACGCGCAGCGAAGTCAGCGAACAGGTTCGCGAGCTGGCCGACACGTTGCGCGAGCTGCTGTCCGAGCCGATGTTCCTCGACGGTCAGCGCCTGCAAGTCACACCGAGCATCGGCGTGGCCTTGATCCCCGATCACGGCTCAACCCCGACCGACCTGCTCAAGCGCGCCGACATCGCGCTATACCGGGCCAAGGACTCGGGGCGCAATACCACGCAGATGTTCCACACCACCATGCAAAAAGCCGCCAGTGAACGCTTGCGGATGGAAACCGACCTGCGCCTGGCCCTATCGCGAGGCGAATTCAGCGTGCATTACCAGTCTCAGGTGGACGCGCAAGACGATCGAATCATCGGCGCTGAAGCCCTGGTACGCTGGCACCACCCACAGTTGGGCGCGCAATCGCCCAACGAATTCATCAAGGTGCTGGAGGACAGCGGACTGATTCTGAAAGTGGGTACCTGGATCCTCGATGAAGCCTGCCAGGCCTTCAGGCAACTGATCGATAGAGGCCTGATCGACCCGCTTAACTTCAGTCTCTGCGTGAACATCAGTCCACGGCAATTCCGCCAGAACGACTTCGTCGAGCGGATTGAACAGAGCCTGAGCAGCCACGGGTTGCCGTACTCGCTGCTCAAGCTGGAGATAACCGAAGGCATCGTGATCCAGAACCTGGACGACACCATCAGCAAGATGCGCCGCCTGAAGAAACTCGGCGTCAGCTTCGCCATGGACGACTTTGGCACTGGCTACTCCTCACTGACTTACCTCAAGCGCCTGCCGGTGGACACTCTGAAAATCGACCAATCCTTTATCCGCGATGCGACCAGCGATCCGAACGACGCGGAAATCATCCGCGCCATCGTCGCCATGGCTCGCAGCCTTGAATTGACGGTGATTGCCGAAGGCGTCGAAACCCCCGAACAGCTTGAGTTTTTGCAGGGCCTGGGCTGCCACTTGTATCAAGGCTACCTGCACAGCCAGCCGCTGCCGCTGGAGGGCTTCCTGAAACTGCTCAAATGACAAGCACAAAAAAGGGCGCCAGTGGCGCTAATGTCAGTCAGTTAAGAGATTCCGGGCGCAACGCATGACCCGTAGCAGCTGGCGAAGCCTGCGTCCGGCCGCGAAGCGGTCGTAAAATCACGCCACGCGGTCTTTCAGGTTAATCGTGCAAGCGGGATTTACGGGTGCTACGCACCCGAACGCAGCCTTCGGCAGCTGCTACGGATTGCGTACTGGCTTAACTGACTGGCATTAGCCAGTGGCGTCCTTGTTCATTTTCAGGCCGCGTCACTGACCTGAACACCCAGCAAACGCGACACCTGATCCAGTTCGGTTTCACGACGCAGGACGGTGAACAGCTCCACCGCTTCAGGGTAATTGCGGGTCAGCATCGCCAGCCACTGCTTCAAGCGACCCGGCGACTGGCGCGGCGTCATCTGCGCCTTGGCTTGCAGCCAGAAGTCCTGAAGCAGGGGCAGCAACTCAGCCCAGGTCATCTCGACCACTTCCTCACCCGCCCGTGCGGCAGCGATTTGCCGCGCCAGGTCGGGGCGCGACACCAGGCCACGACCGAGCATGATGTCTTCCACACCGCTGATCTCGCGGCAACGGCGCCAGTCCTCAACGCTCCAGATATCACCATTGGCGAACACCGGAACCTTGACCACTTCCTGCACCCGCGGGATCCATTCCCAGTGTGCTGGCGGCTTGTAGCCGTCCGTCTTGGTGCGTGCATGCACGACGATGTGCGCGGCGCCGCCCTCGGCCAATGCCGTGGCACACACCAGCGCGCCGTCGGGACTGTCAAAACCCAAACGCATCTTGGCGGTTACCGGGATATGCGCCGGCACTGCGCGACGCACGTGTTCGACGATTTCGTTGAGCAACTCTGGTTCTTTGAGCAGCACCGCACCGCCGCGTGATTTGTTCACGGTCTTGGCCGGGCAACCGAAGTTCAGATCGATCACCTCCGAGCCCAGCTCACAGGCCAACGCCGCGTTTTCCGCCAGGCACACCGGGTCGGAGCCGAGCAATTGCACGCGCAACGGCACGCCGGCGGCGGTCTTGGCGCCGTTCAGCAGTTCAGGGCCGAACTTGTGGAAATAGGCAGGCGTGAGCAACTGATCGTTGATCCGGATGAACTCGGTCACGCACCAATCGATACCGCCGACACGAGTCAACACGTCCCGCAGGATGTTGTCGACCAACCCTTCCATGGGCGCCAAAGCAATTTGCATGGAAAACACTCAACGAAAAACGTGCGGCAGTTTACTGGATTTGCGCGAGGAATCTGCAGAACATCGCTTATCGAGTGTGGGAGCGGGCTTGCTCGCGAAAGCGGTGGGTCGGCCAGCATCAATGTTGAATGTGCAGCCGCCTTCGCGAGCAAGCCCGCTCCCACATTAGGCCAATGCTGGACCATAACCTTCGATAAATTCCGCCGGCATACGCTTGGGCTTGCCGCTGGACAGCTCGATGCAGACAAACGTGGTTTGCGCCCGCAACAGCGTGGCGTTGTCGCTGGGGCGGATCAATTGAAAGTGCCGGGTCATCTTCAGGCGTTGATCCCAGTCGACGATCCAGGTCGCCAACTGCAACTCATCATCCTCATAGGCGGCGGCCAGGTAATCGATTTCGTGGCGCACCACGGCCATCGCCCGATCCAGCCGCCGATATTCGGTCAGATCCAGTCCAAGGCGCTGCGAGTGGCGCCAGGCGCAGCGCTCGAGCCAGGTGACGTACACCGCGTTATTGGCGTGCCCCAGCCCATCGATGTCCTCGGCAGCCACCTGCAGGTCAATGATAAACGGCGTTGCCCGATCCCAGCCCATGCCCCACTCCCGGTCAGATTATTCGACCGAGGCAGTGTAACGGATGATCAGGCAGATTGGCGCGCCTGCAAGCTACGACCGGACAGCAGCGACAGCACGCCTTCGATCAATCGCGGATCAGCCAGCACCCGCTGATGACCACCCTCTTCCAGGCGCAACAGGCGACTGTCGAACCAGGCGTCGTGAATCAGCTGCGACTCCTTGACCGAGACAAAGCAATCGTCTTCAGCGTGCACAATCAGCCCCGGCATATCCAGTTGGTAATGGGCGACATCAAGTCGTGAGGCCAGGATACCCACATCCTGTTCGACCTTGCGGATAAACGCCGAGCGCGCCTTGGGCGGCATGCGGACATGACGGGCAAAACCGCGCAACACAGCGAGAATCCGCGCCGGTGCGGCGATGCTGACTAGAGTTTCAGTACGCAAACCCAGTTGAACGGCAAGCATCGCACTGGCGCCGCCCATGGAGTGACCGATGACCGCTTGCAAAGGTGGCAGCTCCGCCGCCGCTTCAAGCATGGCTCGAGCAAAAAGCACTACGTTGGCCTCGCGACCAGGAGAACGACCATGAGCCGGGCCATCCAGCGCAACCACGGTGTAGCCGGCGTCTACCAGCGCCGTGATCAGGCTGGCAAATTGCGTCGGCCGACCTTCCCAGCCGTGCATCAACAGCACCGTCGGGCCCTGCCCCCAGCGCAACGCTGAAAGACCGAAGCGCAAGGTAATCCGCTCGGAGTTCGCCAGCAGCGGCATTTCCCAATCACGCGGTGGCAGCTCACGCGGCGTCATGAACGCAGAACGCATCTTGCTCGCCACCAACTGTGGTGCAACCCAGCCTAAAGTGCCATTAACGCCACGAATCCAACTTAACGTGCTCATCGCTCATCTCCAAAGGCTTGCGCTTCAGGTCATAGCACCGCCGACTTGGCGGCACGCAGTAATCGATCGGACAACTCACCGGTGCCCAGCGCCCGCGCCAGGGCCAAACCACCGACCATCAGCGCCAAGTCAGCCAGCGCTTTGTCGATGTCTTCCGGGCTGGCGGCCAACTGCGCGACCATCAGCTCGACGTGTTCATTCAGGGCCAGGCGGAAATCGTCCGGCAGACGCCCCAACTCCCCTACCGAGGCCGGAATCGGACAGGCGTGCTCGGTGGAATCGCGGTGTTTGCGTGACAGGTAAAATGCAGCGACCAGCGCCCGGCGTTCCTCGCCGGTCAGCTCGGCGTCCATATCGGCAATCATGGCCCGACGCTGGCCGAGCAATTGAGTGAAGGCCTCCAGCATCATGGCGTCCTTGCTTTCAAAGTGTGCGTAGAAGCCGCCGACGGTAAGGCCGGCAGCACCCATCACTTCACCCACGCTAGGTTCTGCCGGGCCACGCTGAATCAGCGCAGAACTGGCGGCCTGGAGAATGCGTTCACGGGTTTGAGCTTTTTTGTCGTTCATCGTTGCCTCCGAATATTACGTTTAAAATATTATTCTCATAATAATTTTACGCAAGTCGTTGATGTGACCGTTGGTCAGAAGAACAGTTTTGGGAGAATGAGGGGATTGGCCAAACGCCAGACAAACAAAAGGGCCATTCAATAATTGAATGACCCTTATAAATCCCGCAGAGCGGGTAATCGTGGCGTCCCCTAGGGGACTCGAACCCCTGTTACCGCCGTGAAAGGGCGGTGTCCTAGGCCACTAGACGAAGGGGACACAAACCCTTCTATACAACTGACCAGTGCTGAGTACTGATCGATTCAAGGCCGGTGTGGCCAGACCTTGAACTGTAAAATTGGTGGAGCTAGACGGGATCGAACCGTCGACCTCTTGCATGCCATGCAAGCGCTCTCCCAGCTGAGCTATAGCCCCGGATTTTTCGCCTCGCGGCGGAGTGACATTTTGCAACATCACTTCTGTAAAACTGGCGTCCCCTAGGGGACTCGAACCCCTGTTACCGCCGTGAAAGGGCGGTGTCCTAGGCCACTAGACGAAGGGGACGCAAACCCTTCTATACAACTGATCAACGCTGAGTGCTGATCGCTTCAAGGCCGGTGTGGCCAGACCTTGAAGTGTAAATTGGTGGAGCTAGACGGGATCGAACCGTCGACCTCTTGCATGCCATGCAAGCGCTCTCCCAGCTGAGCTATAGCCCCTCATCGCTGAGGACGGGGCGAATCTTAATGGCGCTTCGGAAAGCTGTCAAACTTATTTTTAACAATTTCCAAAGTTTTTTGCCGCCATAACAATCACTTACCGCCCCCCCCCGAAAAATGGGGGTGGCGCCGAAGAGCAAGATCAAAAGATCGCAGCCTTCGGCAGCTCCTACGCGATAGCGCCCAGGAGCTTTTCCCACTCTTTGTTTTCTTTCTTCGACACACCACCGAGCAAGTCGATGGCCTGACGCAGACGGAAACGCGTCAGGTCCGGGCCGAGGATTTCCATGGCATCCAGCACCGACACCGAGCTGGCCTGACCGGTGATTGCAGCGAACATCAGCGGCATGGCATCACGCAGCTTCAGCTCCAGGGATTCGACCACCGCCTGTATGGTTGCGGTGATGCTGTCTTTCTCCCACTGACGCAGGCTTTCAAGCTTCCACAGGATCAACTGCATCAACTGGCGAACCTGATCGCCGGACAGCTTCTTGGACTCGAACAGCTTGGCATCCGGGGTCACGCCGCCAGCGAAGAAGAACCCGGCCAACGGTGCGATCTGGCTGAAGGTTTCGACCCGACCTTGCACATGCGGCGCGATCTTCATCATGTACTCGGGGTTCAGCGCCCAGGTCTGCACACGGCTGGCGAACTCTTCCACCGGCAGATCACGCAACCATTGGCCGTTGAGCCACGACAGCTTCTCGATGTCGAAAATCGGCCCGCCGAGGGAAACGCGTTTCAGGTCGAAGTTGTCGACCATTTCCTGCAGCGAGAACTTCTCGCGCTCATCCGGCATCGACCAGCCCATGCGACCGAGGTAGTTGAGCATCGCTTCCGGCATGAAGCCCATGCGTTCGTAGAAGGTCACGGAGGTCGGGTTCTTGCGCTTGGACAGCTTGCTCTTGTCCGGGTTACGCAGCAGCGGCATGTAGCACAGTGCTGGTTGCTCCCAGCCGAAGTACTCGTAAAGCAGAATCAGCTTCGGTGCCGATGGCAGCCACTCTTCACCACGCAATACGTGGGTGATGCCCATCAGGTGGTCATCGACCACGTTGGCGAGGAAGTACGTCGGCAGGCCGTCGGTCTTCATCAACACTTGCATGTCCATGCGATCCCACGGGATCTCGACGTCACCACGGAGCATGTCTGGCACCACGCAAACGCCTTCGGTCGGCACCTTCATGCGGATGACGTGCGGCTCACCGGCGGCCAGACGACGCGCGACTTCTTCCTTGGAAAGCAACAGCGCACGGCCGTCGTAACGCGGGGTTTCGCCGCGGGCCATTTGCTCGGCGCGCATCTGGTCCAGCTCTTCAGCCGTGCAGAAGCACGGGAACGCGTGACCCAGTTCGACCAACTGCTGGCAGTACTTCTGATAGATATCGCCGCGCTCGCTCTGGCGATACGGACCGTGCGGGCCGCCCACATCCGGGCCTTCGCTCCAGTTGATGCCCAACCAGCGCAAGGCATCGAAAATCTGCTGTTCGGACTCGCGGGTCGAACGCAATTGGTCAGTGTCTTCAATCCGCAGGATGAACTCACCGCCATGCTGCTTGGCAAAGCAGTAGTTGAACAAAGCGATGTAAGCGGTGCCGACATGGGGATCGCCGGTAGGCGATGGCGCGATGCGAGTGCGGACGGTGGTCATGGCATGTCTCGAAAGAATATAAAAAGCGGAGATGAAACAGGGGGCGAATGGTAACAGGCGTTGCCCGCCCGGCTCCAGTGAGCAGGGCATTTAAGCCAACCTTGAGGCTACAAAAGGCTCTAACAGCGCTCAATGGCTGATTATCAATAAGTGGCATTTACCGCTTATCGGCTATATGACAGATTCGAGTACTGATAAATCTCCTTACACTTTCTCGACTACAGTCTGCCCATGCCTGCCCAACTCAAGCGTCGCCTGTTTATTTTCCTGTTTATCGTCCTGCTGATTGCCGGGGGCTTCTTTGCTCAATGGTTCTTCAAGGGACGTTTTTATGAAAGTACCGATAACGCTTATGTCCAGGGTGAAATTACCCGCGTCTCCAGCCAGTTGGGCGCACGCATTGAGGAAGTGCTGGTTCAGGACAACCAGCACGTCGAAAAAGGCCAGTTGCTGATCCGACTTGAAGGCGATGACTTTCATCTTGCCGTCGACCGCGCTAACGCGACCCTCGCCACTCGCGAAGCCGAGCGCCTGCAAGCTCAAAGTAAACTGACCCAACAAGCCAGCCTGATTGCCGCCAGCGAAGCTCAGGTCGCCTCCAGCCAGGCGACCCTCGGCCGCTCGCAAATCGATTTGTCCCGCGCGCAAACCCTGCGCAAACCGGGTTACGTTTCGGAAGAACGCGTGACCACCCTCTCCGCCGACACCCACATCGCCCGCTCGCAAGTCGCCAAGGCCCAGGCTGATGCCCAAAGCCAGCGCCAGCAGGTCAACGCCTTGACGGCCGAGATCAAGCGTCTCGACGCGCAGATCGCCAACGCCAAAACCGATCTGGCGCAGGCCCAGTTGAACCTGACCCGCAGCGAGATTCACGCACCGATCAGCGGCCTGATCGGCCAGCGTGCAGCACGCAATGGCCAATACGTGCAGGCCGGCGCTTACCTGCTGTCAATCGTCCCGGACCAGGACATCTGGATTCAGGCCAACTTCAAGGAAACCCAGATTGGCCACATGCAACCAGGACAGAAAGCCGAACTGACCTTCGATGCCTACAGTGACACGCCGATCGAAGCCCGGGTCGACAGCCTGTTCGCCGCCTCAGGCGCGCAGTTCAGCCTGCTGCCACCCGACAATGCCACCGGCAACTTCACCAAAGTCGTCCAACGGATTCCGGTGAAACTGACCTTTGCCGCCGACAATCCGCTGCACGGCAAGATCCGTCCAGGCATGTCGGTCACCGTCAAAGTGAACATCAAAGACCCTGTCGATGGCCGGTGATCAACTGATCCGCCCGGTCGGCGAGCCAACCCGGCAGGACTGGATTGCGGTCATGAGTGCGATGCTCGGCGCCTTTATGGCGGTGCTCGACATCCAGATCACCAACTCCTCGCTCAAGGATATTCAAGGCGCGCTGTCAGCGACCCTGGAAGAAGGCTCGTGGATTTCCACCTCGTACCTGGTGGCGGAAATCATCATGATCCCGCTCACCGCCTGGCTGGTGCAACTGCTCTCGGCACGACGCCTGGCGGTGTGGGTTTCGCTGGGTTTTCTTGCCGCGTCCCTGCTCTGCTCGATGGCCTGGAGCCTGGAGAGCATGATCGTCTTCCGCGCTTTACAAGGCTTCACCGGCGGCGCGCTGATCCCGCTGGCGTTCACCCTGACGCTGATCAAACTGCCCGAGCACCATCGCGCCAAAGGCATGGCAATGTTCGCCATGACCGCGACCTTCGCGCCCTCCATCGGCCCGACCATTGGCGGCTGGCTGACGGAGAACTGGGGCTGGAAGTACATTTTCTACATCAACGTCCCGCCGGGACTGATCATGATCGCCGGCCTGCTTTATGGTCTAGAGAAGAAAGAGGCGCACTGGGAGCTGCTGAAAAGCACCGACTACATGGGCATCCTCACGCTGGGGGTTGGCCTCGGTTGCTTGCAGGTGTTTCTTGAGGAAGGCCATCGCAAGGACTGGCTGGAATCGAACCTGATCGTGACGCTGGGCAGCATAGCCCTGCTGAGCCTGATCACCTTTGTGATCGTGCAGGTCTCCAAACCCAATCCGCTGATTAACCTGGGCATCCTGCGTAACCGCAACTTTGGCTTATCGAGTACTTCCAGTCTGGGTATGGGCGTTGGGCTGTATGGCTCGATCTATCTGTTACCGCTGTACCTGGCGCAGATCCAGAACTACAACGCCTTGCAGATCGGCGAAGTGATCATGTGGATGGGCGTGCCGCAACTGTTCCTGATTCCGCTGGTGCCGAAGCTGATGAAGTTCGTTTCGCCAAAGTGGCTGTGCACCCTCGGTTTTGGCCTGTTTGGCTTGGCGAGTTTTCTCTCAGGCGCACTCAACCCGGACTTCGCCGGACCACAGTTCAATCAGATCCAGCTCATCCGGGCTATGGGCCAGCCGCTGATCATGGTGACCATTTCGCTGATCGCCACCGCCTACATCCAGCCACAGGATGCAGGCTCCGCTTCGAGCCTGTTCAACATCCTGCGCAACCTCGGCGGCGCGATTGGCATCGCCCTGCTCGCGACCCTGCTGGATGCACGAACCAAGACCTACTTCGATTATTTGCGCGAGTCGATCGTGCCCAGCAACCCACAGGTGGCTGAGCGCATGGCGTCAATGACCGACCGATTTGGCAGCGAAACGGCCGCATTGGGCAAGCTCAGTGAAATTGCCCACCAGCAGGCTTCGATCATGGCCTACAACGATGCCTTTCACTTTGTCGGGATTGCGCTGGGGGTGAGCATGCTGGCGATCTTGCTGACCAAGGCGTTGCCGGCGGGGTTGAAGGCTGGCGAAGCCCACTAAGCCCGCGGCGCCCCCATCGCGAGCAGGCTCGCTCCCACATTGGACCGCGCCAGCCTGGACAACGCGATCACCTGTGGGAGCGAGCTTGCTCGCGATGAGGCCATTTCAGGCACCGCAAGTCAGACGGTCAACAACCGCTCGCGCATCTTGGTGATTTCGTCGCGCGTCTGTGCGGCGGCTTCGAACTCCAGGTCGCGGGCGAGTTGGTACATCTTCTCTTCCAGCTGACGAATGCGCTTGGAGATTTCGCTCGGCGAACGCAGTTCGTTTTCGTACCGGGCACTTTCCTCGGCAGCCTTGGCCATGCCCTTGCGCTTCTTGCTGCGCGAGCCCGGCACGACGGCGCCTTCCATGATGTCGGCGACGTCCTTGAATACACCTTTAGGGGTGATGCCATTGGCCAGGTTGAAGGCGATCTGTTTGTCGCGACGACGCTCGGTCTCGCCAATCGCCCGCTCCATCGAACCAGTGATCCGGTCGGCATACAGAATCGCCCGGCCGTTGAGGTTACGCGCCGCACGGCCGATGGTCTGAATCAGTGAGCGCTCGGAGCGCAGGAAGCCCTCCTTGTCCGCATCGAGAATCGCCACCAGCGACACTTCCGGCATGTCCAGACCTTCACGCAGCAGGTTGATCCCCACCAACACATCGAAGGTACCCAGACGCAAATCGCGAATGATCTCGACCCGCTCCACCGTGTCGATGTCCGAGTGCAAATAACGCACGCGCACACCGTGATCGGCGAGGTAGTCGGTCAAGTCTTCGGACATGCGCTTGGTCAGCGTGGTGACCAGCACCCGCTCTTCCAGCGCCACGCGCTTGGTGATTTCCGAGAGCAAGTCGTCGACCTGAGTCAGCGCCGGACGGATTTCGATTTGCGGGTCCACCAGGCCGGTCGGCCGCACCAGTTGCTCGATCACTCGACCGGCGTGTTCCGCCTCGTAGTTGCCGGGAGTCGCCGAGACAAAGATCGTCTGCGGACTGATGCTTTCCCATTCGTCAAAACGCATTGGCCGGTTATCCAGTGCCGACGGCAGGCGGAAACCGTATTCGACCAGCGTCTCTTTGCGCGAACGGTCACCCTTATACATCGCACCGACCTGCGGCACGCTGACGTGGGATTCGTCGATCACCAGCAAGGCATCGGCTGGCAGATAGTCAAACAAGGTCGGCGGCGGCTCGCCGGATTCACGGCCCGACAGGTAGCGCGAGTAGTTTTCGATGCCGTTGCAGTAACCCAGTTCCAGAATCATTTCCAGGTCAAAACGGGTGCGCTGCTCCAGCCTTTGGGCTTCCACCAGTTTATTGTTGGAGCGCAAGTATTCCAGGCGCTCCTGTAGCTCAACCTTGATCCCTTCGATGGCCCCCAGCAGGGTTTCTCGCGGTGTTACATAGTGGCTTTTCGGATAGAAGGTGAAACGCGGCAGCTGGCGAATCACTTCGCCGGTCAACGGATCGAAAGCAGAGATCTTCTCCACTTCATCATCGAAGAGCTCTATACGGATCGCTTCAAAATCGGATTCCGCCGGGTGTATATCAATCACATCGCCACGTACACGGAAGGTCGCGCGGGCAAAATCCATGTCGTTGCGGGTGTATTGCAGGTCCGCCAAACGGCGCAGCAAGGCGCGCTGATCGAGCTTGTCGCCGCGATCGACGTGCAGGACCATTTTCAGATAGGTTTCCGGGCTGCCCAAACCGTAGATGCACGACACCGTGGTGACGATGATCGCGTCCTTGCGCTCCAGCAACGCTTTGGTCGCCGACAGCCGCATCTGTTCGATGTGGTCATTGATCGACGCATCTTTCTCAATGAAAGTATCGGACGACGGCACGTAGGCTTCGGGCTGGTAGTAGTCGTAGTAGGAAACGAAGTACTCCACCGCGTTGTTCGGGAAGAACGCCTTGAACTCGCCGTACAGTTGCGCCGCCAAAGTCTTGTTCGGCGCCAGCACCAGCGTCGGTCGCTGCACCTGGGCGATCACGTTGGCGATGCTGAAGGTCTTGCCCGAACCGGTCACACCGAGCAACGTCTGGTGCGCCAGCCCGGCCTCGATGCCCTCGACCATCAAACGGATGGCTTCCGGCTGATCGCCGGCGGGCTCGAAGCGGGTGACTAGCTGGAATTCAGACATATCGTACCTATTGGTTTCCAAGGAGGGGTTCACTCCAGCGCGGGCTGGCGCGCCAGAACAGTGAAGACCGCTCACGACGAATGTCGCAGGGAAAAATCATGATAACCGTTGATGTGGTGCCGAATACCTCTAGTTTCAAGGCAAACGTCCTACATGCCCCTAAGCCATTGACGTGACAATAAGGCGAACGGCCGAAAAATAATCCGAAAAAACCTGCCCGAAAAGCGGAAACGCCTGTCGCCGCGCCCGGTGTTGGCCTCTATACTAGCTCCCCGTTTGTGCACCGCTCTAGTGCATTCGGCTGGAGCGCTACACGTCCCTCCACTTTCCATTCAGAGCCGCCGCAATAATGAGCCTCTTCTCCGCTGTCGAAATGGCACCACGCGATCCAATCCTGGGCCTCAACGAAGCATTCAACGCTGACACCCGAACCGACAAGGTCAACCTGGGGGTCGGTGTTTATTGCAACGAGGAGGGGCGAATTCCACTCCTGCGAGCCGTTGTCGAAGCCGAGACGATTCGCGCCGCTCAACATGCTTCCCGTGGCTACCTGCCGATCGACGGCATCGCGGCCTACGACCAGGCCGTGCAAAAGCTGCTGTTCGGTAAAGATTCGCCACTGCTGGCGGCTGGCCGGGTTGTCACTACCCAGTCCGTCGGCGGTACCGGCGCCCTGAAAATCGGCGCTGACTTCCTCAAGCAACTGCTGCCGAACGCCGTCGTTGCGATCAGCGACCCGAGCTGGGAAAACCACCGCGCGCTGTTCGAAACCGCCGGTTTCCCGGTTCAGAACTATCGCTACTATGACGCCGCGACTCACGACGTGAACCGCTCCGGTCTACTGGAAGACCTGAACGCCCTGCCGGCCGGCTCGATCGTCGTGCTGCACGCGTGCTGCCACAACCCGACTGGCGTCGACCTGAGCCCGGCGGACTGGAACAACGTGCTGGACGTGGTCAAGGCGAAAAACCTCGTGCCGTTCCTCGACATGGCCTACCAGGGCTTTGGCGACGGCATCGACGAAGACGCCGCCGCTGTGCGCCTGTTCGCCGAATCGGGCCTGAACTTCTTCGTTTCCAGCTCGTTCTCCAAATCGTTCTCGCTGTACGGCGAACGTGTGGGCGCGCTGTCGATCGTCAGCGAATCGAAAGAAGAAAGCGCTCGTGTACTGTCGCAAGTCAAACGCGTGATCCGCACCAACTACTCCAACCCGCCGACCCACGGTGCAGCCATCGTTGCCGCCGTGCTGAACAGCCCTGAGCTGCGCGCCCAGTGGGAACAGGAACTGGCCGAAATGCGTCTGCGCATTCGCGGCATGCGTACGCAGATGGTCGATCTGCTGGCGAAAAACGCGCCTGACCGCGACTTCAGCTTCGTCGGTCGTCAACGCGGCATGTTCTCGTACTCCGGCCTGACGGTTGAGCAAGTGACCCGCCTGCGCAACGAGTTCGGCATCTACGCCCTGGACACCGGCCGCATCTGCGTGGCCGCACTGAACCAGAGCAACATCGACGTAGTGACCAAGGCCATCGTTCAGGTGATCTAAGCCACACGCGCGACAGAAAAGGGGAAGCCGTTTGGCTTCCCCTTTTCGTTGGCGAGCAGATAATTCTGAATACGCAGGCTACGGGCTCTAAACTGATACATCGGTGTCGCCTTGAAAAGATCGCAGCCTGCGGCAGCTCCTACATCAGCGTGTGCACCCGAGAAACCGCGCATTTCACCTATTGAGAGATCTTATGAAAAACGATGATTTACGCGCTGACCGCGATGAAGAACTGGATCACTTCGTGCCACGCAACCAGACCAAACGCAGCAGCGGGCTGGTCTGGCAGGTTGCGCTTGGCGTGTTCCTCGGTGGCCTGGCCCTGTGGCTGGTGCAACTGGCCGCCACGTCGCTGTATGCCAAGTTCTTGCTCGGCACCTTTACCTTCGGCGGTTAAGGTCGATCAACCCGCCAGTTCAGTCGAACGCTGACTGGCGGCGTCGTCATAAGCCACATACAACGACTCGGCGACCTGACTTTTGATCGCCTTGGTGCTTTCCAGCCCCAACACAAAACCTTCAGCCTTGCCGCCAGCGCGATTCAGCTCATCAGCGGTGCTCGCCTGAGCGATCGCATCGAAGAGCTTCTCGGCATGCGGCCCGACGCCTTTGGGCAGGCTGATCTGAGCGATGCTCATACGAACACCTCGCGCAGCATTGACGAAGTGAGCAGTGGTTGGTGAGTCATGACGCGTACCTTTTCGGCTGAGGGCCGGTAGCGCGTGAAACCACTTCCGGGGGGCCATGGTAGACCTCTACCACGATTCTGGTAACCGCCAATGGCTGACAACGCCCTTCTCGCCCCAGAATCATCACCGCTCAACTGAAAATGCACCACTCGAGCAATCCACGCTTGACTTGTCCTTTTTAATCAGTAACATACAGCGCATTCCGCGATAGCTCAGTTGGTAGAGCAAGTGACTGTTAATCACTGGGTCCCTGGTTCGAGTCCAGGTCGTGGAGCCAGACAGCAACATCGAAGAGCCCCTGAATCGAAAGATTCAGGGGCTTTTTTGTGGCTGATGGAAAATCAAAAGATCGCAGCCTGCGGCAGCTCCTACATCTATGGCTGGGGGGCGCGAGGCAGTTCGCGTTTGTGGGCAGTTTTGATGTAGGCACTTTCAATGATGTGCCGCGCCCGTTGCGACACCGTTTCGCCCATCAGATACGCATCGATCTCTTCGTAACTGCAGCCATACGCAGCCTCATCCAGCTTGCCCGGTGCGAGGTCTTCCAGGTCCGCGGTTGGCGCCTTGCGTACCAGTTGCGTCGGCGCGCCCAGGGCATCGGCCAGCAACCGCACCTGGCTTTTGGTCAACCCGGACAGCGGTGCCAGGTCGCAGGCGCCGTCGCCGAATTTGGTGAAGAAGCCCATCAGCGCTTCCGCGCCATGATCGGTGCCGACCACCAACCCGTTGCTGAAGTTGGCGATGGCGTATTGCGCCAGCATCCGAGCCCGGGCCTTGACGTTGCCTTTGGCAAAGTCGGTGAGCTCGGCCGAAGGCTGCAAGCCGTCGATGGCGATATTGGCCATCAAGCCGTCGACACAGTCGGCGATGTTGCTGGTGGTGATCATGTCCGGCTGGATGAAGTCCAGGGAGGCCTGGGCGTCGCGCTCATCGGCCTGGGTCTTGTACGGCAGGCGCACGGCGATAAAGCGCGCCTCATGGTCTTCGGCGCGCAGCTGCTCCACCGCCAGCTGGCACAGGCGGCCGGCGGTCAAGGAGTCGACGCCGCCGCTGATACCGAGCACCAGGGCCTTGCAGCCCGACTCGCGCAGTACCTGTTTAATGAAGTCGACACGACGGACGATTTCAGCGGCCTCGCCGCCCCAGGTGAGTTGCCGGTCGATGCCCAGTTCCCGGGCGATGCGCTCTTGCTGTTGCGTAGTCATATCAGGCTCCCAGTTGTGGATTGATCAGGCTGACGTTGAACACCTGGGCCGCGTACCGCAGGAACGAGGCGTCTTCACAGACGTTCTTGATCGGGTCGTCTGAGAACTTCACCACCGGCTCGCCATGAACCCGCACCAGCTTCATGACGATGCTCAGCGGCTCGACGCCCTCGACATCGCAGGCCAGGCTGGTGCCCATGCCGAAACCGAATTTGGCCTTGCCACGCACGTGGCGCAGGATCGGCAGGCACTTCTCGAAGTTGAGACCGTCGGAGAACATCAGGTCCTTGGTTCTTGGATCGATGCCCAGTTCCCTGTAACGCCCCAGCACCTTGTCGGCCCAGACGATCGGGTCACCGGAGTCCTGACGCAGGCCGTCATAGAGTTTGGCGAAGTACAGATCGAAATCCTTGAGGAAAAAGTCAGTGCTGATGCAGTCGGTGAGCGCGATACCCAGCCTGCCACGGTACTCGCGCACCCAGTTTTCCAGCGCGGCGTTCTGGCTCTCGCGCAACCGCCCGAGTTGCTGGTGCACCATCAGCCATTGGTGGGCCATGGTGCCGATCAGCGGCAGGTCGAACTCGTAGGCCAGGTGAGCGTTGCTGGTACCGACGAACACTCCGGGGAAGTCACTGCGCATGACGTTGACCACTTCGCGCTGGGCCCTGAACGACAGGCGCCGGCGGGTGGAGAAATCCGAGACCCGGAACTCGGTGAGCTCTTCGCGGCTGGCGTTCTTCTCCAGCCATTCGAACTTCTGGTACAGCTTGCGGGTAACGTCGGCCAGCTCGACTTCCGGGTACTTCTCGCGGTTGCGCAGTTCACTGACCATCGCCAGCACCGGCTGCTCGAACATGATGCAGTGCAACATCGGACCACGGACGCGGATGTGCAGTTGGCCGTCGACTTCCGACACGTGGATGTAGCGCAGGTTGAAGCGAAACAGACCGAGGAACTGTTCAAAGTCCGGTGTCAGGTATTCACGGAAACGCTTGTTGAACAGAAACCGCTGCTCACCCTCGCGCAACTGCAAGCCGGCGAGCTTCTCCAGCTCATTCCGAATGTCCGGGATCAGGTGCCCGAGCCGCTCTTTCGAGCGCACGATGAACTGGTATTCCACCTCGACGTTCGGGTGCTGGTGCAGGACCGCCTGCATCATGGTGAAGGTGTAGTAGTCGGTATCCAGAAGACTCTGGATGACGCCGTTGCTGTGATCGAATGCACTTTCCATGTTTTTTTCCTTATGCGCTTGCCAGACTGGCGGTTTCTTCGCGGGTCGCGGCAACCGAGACTCCCGCTTGTTGCATGTCTTGAATGGCTTGAGTGGCGCCCTCTTCACTAATGGCCCGGCAGGCTGGCAAGTGGATGATCACCTTGAAGCCGGCGGCGGCCAGTTGCAGGGCGGTGGTCTTGACGCAGAAATCCAGCGCCAGACCGCCGACGATGACCTGCTTTACACCCAGGCTATTCAGGTACTCGATCACGCCGGTGGACAGCTTGCCGTGCAAGTCGTGGTAGCAGGCGCCGTAGGGGTGCAGGTCCGGCTCGACACCCTTCCAGACGAAGTAGTCGTAGTCGTATGGGGTCGGCAATTCGTCCAGCAGGGTGAAGCCTTCGGTGCCGGGGACGCAGTGGCTGACCCAGGTGATGTCGGCGTGTTCGAGGCCGGTCGACTGGAACATCTGCGAGTGCTCGGCCACCACCCAAGGGGCCTGAGCCGTATGAGCGTCCTTGCTGCCGACACGCAGGCTGGCCAGGGTGGCCATGAAGTTCAGTTCGCTGCCGATCTGCTCGCCGCCCGCCACGGGCAGCTCATCAGGGCACAGCGGCGTGAAGCTCTTTTGCGCATCGACATCGAAGGAAGCGGTTTTCAGGGTCGGGCTGTTCATGCTGGGTCTCTCCTCTGCATGGATCTAAAAGTACATGTCGTGTACTTTTATGACAATACTTGGCGATAAAAATATTTTCGCCGGGCACACTCCCGCCTATACATCACGGATATAAGGGTCAGGGGCGATAGTTTCGTCTGAATGAATTTGGTGATAAGGTACACGTCATGTACCAACAGGAAGATCAGCCATGTTTGAAATAGCCCTCTATGGCGGCGCCTTCAATCCTCCTCACGCCGGGCACGCCCAGGTGATGATCGAGGCCTCACGCCAGGCCAGGCGTCTGCTGGTAGCCCCCAGTTTCAGGCACCCTTACGGCAAACGAATGGCCGACTATGAACTGCGCCTGAACTGGCTGGAATCGATCGTCGAGCACGTACAGCCCCTGTGCTGCGCCGAAGTGCGTGTCAGCCGGGTCGAGCAGATCGTGGCGCGCGGCGTCGAAGGTCCGATCTACAGCTACACCCTGCTCGCCCATCTCGCCGACAGCCTGGCCATGGCCGGCAAACAGATTGCCCTGGTGGTCGGCCAGGATGTGGCGGACCTGTTGCCGACCTTCTATCGCGGCCCGGAGTTGCTGGAGCGCTTTTCCATCATCTGCGTCGAGGAACAGATCCACGTGCGCAGCACGGTGGTGCGTGAACGACTGGCCTTGGGCGAGCCGCTGCCCACCCACTGGATGGCACCCGGCATGGACCCGGTAAACTACGACCTCTACGCTGCCCACGGAAGCTGACATGCCAGACCGCACCCCCCATCCAAGCGCCTACCTGCACACCATCGACCTCTGTGTACTGCGCTATTGCCGGGAAACCCAGGCGCTGGAAATCCTCCTGAACCGGCGCAAAGCAGAGCCGTTCGCCGGCCATTGGGCGCTGCCCGGGATCGTGGTCAATGGCGGGGTCGAAGACCTCACGCTGAACGACGCCGTGGAGCGTCTGCGCGCCTCGAAAAAGGTTGGCATGCGACTGGCATGGATCGAGCAGGTCGGCACCGTCGGCGACGCGTTCCGCGATCCGCGCTGCTGGTCGTCGTCGACCTATTACCTCGCCATCGTCAGCGATGCGGTCCAGCCGGCCGAACACCAGGGATTTTTCCCGCTCAAGGACGTGGCCGAAGCCTCGACCAGGCTGCCCTTCGATCACAACAGTCTGGTGGCCTCCGTGCAGGAGCGCCTGTTCTCCAAGTCGCTGTACAGCAGCCTGCCGCTGATGTTCCTCGGCAACGAGTTCAGCGCGCCTGAAGCGGTGAGCATTTTCTCCCTGGTGCTTGAGCGACCGGTGCTCAAGACCAGCATCCGCCAGCGCCTGCTGAAGATGATCGAGGCCGGCTACCTGCAAGAGACCGGGCGCAAGAAAAGCGGCGACGGCGGCCGCCCGCAAGCCACGCTGGAAAACCTCAAGCCCGCCAGCCTCTACCTTTTCGATCGCTGCTTTCTGGAGTAATACCGCGCATGAAGCCTGTCACCGAATCCCAGTGTCTGCTGGAAACCCCGTACTTCAAAGTGGTCCGCGAGAACGGCTACTTCATCATCAAGGAAGCCCAGGCCATCAATGGCGTGGTGGCCGTGCCGACCCTCGAAGACGGCCGGTTGATGCTGGTCAACCTCAAGCGCCGGGCCATTGGCGGGATGTCCATCGAGTTCCCGCGGGGCGCCATCGACGAGAGCGAAACCGCCAGCGACGCGGCGGCCCGCGAGCTGCTGGAGGAAACGGGCTGGCAGGCGCTGAAGGTCAAGAATTTGGGCTTGCTGCACAGCAACACATCACTGATTGCCAGTGCGGTTGCGGTGTGCCAGGTCTACCTCGACACACAAACCACCGACGAAACCGATGGCGAGGTGGATGATCTTTTGTTCATCACCCGCCAGGAACTGATGGCAATGATCGCCGCCGGCCAGATCACCGATGGCCACACGCTCTCGGCGGCAATGATGCTGATCGCCAGCGAGGCCGGTCGCCCCTAGCGCACTACTTCTCCAAGGCAAATTCGACAAAGCTGCGCAGCTTGGGCAGGCGTTTGGGTTTGCGCAACGACTTAAGGCCACTGGGGGTTATCGCAACGCCCCATGCAAAAAGGGCAGAGGGGATGTGATCCCCTCTGCCCTTCTGTTTATTGGTTGTGAGCGTGCCGTCGGTCAGGCGCCGCTCTGCGCAGTGTCGTCAGACATGCTCATTGCTTTTGGCATGCTCCGCACGATGTTCCGTCGGGCCGTGGGACGAATCCACCACCACCGGAATCTCTTTCCCGTCGCAGTCGTGCAGTTTGCCGTCGGCGAAGTAATCCCCTTCGCGCAACGCCGCCAGATCCTGGAAACGCAGGGTCCGTTCGGTACCGGCGGCGAAGACCGATTGTTGATCGGAGTTGCCGGCGGTGAAGTGGTTGAACGTCAGGTTGAGCACGATCGCCATGATCGCCGACGAGCTGATACCGGAATGGAAGATGGTTGCGAACCAGCTTGGGAAGTGATCGTAGAAGTTGGGTGCGGCGATGGGGATCATGCCGAAACCGATGGAAGTGGCGACGATGATCAGGTTCACGTTGTTGCGGTAATCGACTTTGGACAGGGTACGAATACCACTCGCCGCCACCGTGCCAAACAACACGATACCGGCACCGCCGAGGACGGAAGTCGGTACAGCGGCAATCACTCGCCCCATCACCGGCAACAGACCCAGCACCACCAGGAACACCCCGCCCGTGGCCACCACGTAACGGCTCTTGATCCCGGTCACCGCCACCAGCCCCACGTTCTGCGCGAAGGCACTTTGAGTGAAAGAACCGAAGATCGGCGCGATCATGCTCGACAGCATGTCGGCCCGCAGTCCATTACCCAGACGCTTGGAGTCAACCTTGGTGCCGATGATTTCACCGACCGCCAGGATGTCCGCCGAGGTTTCCACCAGCGTCACCATGATCACGATGCACATCGACAGGATCGCCGCAAAGTGGAAGGTTGGCATGCCGAAGTGGAACGGTGTCGGGAAGCCGAACATCGGCCCTTGAGTGACCGTCGAAAAGTCTGCCATGCCGAGGAATACCGCGATCACTGTACCGATCACCATGGCCAACAGGATCGACAAACGGGAGATCGTGGCGCTGCCGATCTTGCTCAGCATCAGCACCAGTACCAACGTCAATCCCGCCAGACCGATATTCGCCATGCTGCCGAAGCTCTCGGCGTGGCTGTTACCGCCCATGGCCCAGCGTGCCGCCACCGGCATCAGCGTCAGGCCGATGGTGGTGATCACAATGCCGGTGACCAACGGCGGGAAGAACTTGGTAATTCGAGAGAACACCGGCGTGATCAGCAGCCCGATCAACGAGGCTGCAATCACCGCCCCCAGAATCGACTGAAAACCACCTTCGCCACCGCTGCTGACAATCGCCACCATGGTCGCGACACCCGAGAACGAAACGCCCTGTACCAGCGGCAACTGACAGCCAAAAAACGGTAATCCGAGGGTTTGCAGTAATGTCGCCAAGCCCCCCGCAAACAGTGACGCCGCAATCAACAGACCAATGTCTGCCGGAGAAAGCCCGGCCGCCTGGCCGATGATCAGTGGTACCGCAACGATACCGCCATACATGGTCAGAACGTGTTGCAGGCCGTAAGCCATATTCGCGCCGACCCCGAGGTTTTCATCCTCAGGCCGTTGGTGTGAAGCAGAGGGCGTTTTCATCGTGGGGGGTTCCCTGGTTTTTTGTTATGCGCACACTGTATGCAACAGTCAGGACAAATGTCTATAGAATTGTATACAGCTATTTCACCAAAGCGTTGGCGCAATTGCCGCCACTCCTCCCTCACTCCCCCGCAACCTGCATCAGCCACCCACAATGCAGCAAAGTGCCACTACTCCTGATAGAATCCCGCGCCCCGGAAACATCGCACGGATTGCAACGCTTTTCCCCGACATGGACGCTCCTCCTTGAACCACCGCGACGCACTGAATCACCTCTGGTACATCTTCATCCTGGCGTATGGCAGCTTTCGCAAGATCCTCATTGTTCAAGCCGTTCTCTTTGGAGTAGGCACTGCGCTCGTATCGGCCGGTCACTGGCATGGCTTGCTGTACGGCATCCTGGCTTTTTTCTGCGTGATGGCGGGTGGTTTGCTGTTTGGCTTTCTACCCATGGCGTTGGTCTTTACCCCGCTGTACGCATTGATCAGCGCCAAGGGTTATGCGAACTGGATCACCGGCGTACTGGCAGGGCTGGCGATGGCCGGCGCGCTGTGCCTGCATCCCGAATTGCGCAAGACGGCGCCGCTGTGGCTGCTCGAGGGCGCACTGGTGGGAGCCGTGACCCATTGGGCCTACCTCAAGCACCTCAAAACGCCCAAGGCTGATGAGGTCGGGGCCAACATCCAGCAAGCGCTATCGCGACCCTAAACCCCGTCGAGCGCTTCACTCTCCTGTAGCACCAGAACCCTACGCAGGCTGGCCGGCGAAAAAGCCGGTTGTCGTCGATGGCCAGCCATGCGCACCAAACAACCCGCTGATCAACCTTCCAGAGCCAGTCCATTGTCCATCAAACACCTGCTACTGATCGCCGCACTCCTCTCGCCCATCGTGCCTTACCCCACAGCACTGGCCAGCCCATCCGCGCATGAGGCGGCAGTCAATTTTGTCGCTCAACAACATCTGGGCAAATACTTGCGCAGCATGGCCGTGCAGGTCATCCAGATGACCCAGTCCTATATCACGATGACGGTCAGAATCGGACCGATTGATGCGTACAGCGCCGTAGACCGTGAACTCGACCAACTCCTGCCCGCCTATCAGCCGCAATGGGACGAGAACCTTGCCAACGCTTATGAGAAATTCTATACCGCCGAAGAGCTGTCCTCTCTGGCGACAGAAGGCAAGGCGTCTAAGTACTTCGCGCAGATGGCCATCCGACAGAATGCAGTGGCCGAAGAAATGCGCAGTCACTCCGATAAAATTCTATCGGGCCTGGCAGGGGCTGCCTTGGGCAAAGCCGTGAGGTTTTCGTTTCAGCCACAGGCGGAGTAAATCGGCTGGCCGGCAGATTGACCGTCAGGCCAGCAGCCTGACGATAACCTGCCGCAACTGAGGATGCTCTGGCACACGAATGGCAAATTCCGTTTGCAGCAGATCGAAAAGCTCATCGACGTCGGTGATCTCCCGCCGCTCACTTTCAAAACCCATCCGATGCAACGCATAGCTGCTGTTGTTCAACGTTCGCCGTACGCCCTCCCCGGTACGTGCCACCATCAGCCGCTGGAGAAACGGCGACTCGGGATGGGTTGAGACGTACCAGTTGCCGATCTCGTAATCGACGTCCTCCTGGCGCTGCAAGTCGAACACATACATCGCCCGCCATTCACCGGCGACCTCGGCGCGCAGGGTGTAGCTGCCGTCGCCGAGGGTGATGCGATAACGTTCGTGAGGCGTGGCCTGCTCTTCTTCGGTGTCGAGCCTGAGCGGCGCAGTCGGCACCATGCCGCCGAAGCCCACGTCGGTAATGTAGCGGACACCGTTCAGGGTCAGCAGGGTCAAGCGATGGGTACGTGCCGCCCAGGTGCCTTCCGGAGCGTTCATCACCACGCGACCGGTAATGCCGCGCACCTCAAAGCCCAAGTGCTGCAGCAACGTCATGTACAGGTTGTTGAGTTCGTAACAGTAGCCGCCCCGGCCATCATGCAGCAGCTTGCGCTGAATCGAATCAAGGTCGATGGACACCGGAACACCGGACAGCGGTGAGAGATTTTCGAAAGCGAAGGTGCTGGTGTGGCGCAGTTGCAATTCGCGCAGGGTATCGAGGGTGGGCGACGGCGGTGTGTCGTAGCCCAGGCGTTGCAGGTAGAGATCGACTTCGTTGAGAACGGGTTGGCTCATGACTGATTCCTTGTGCAGGCAAAGCGCACCGGGCGCTTTGCAATGAACAGCGCCCGGCCGATGGGCGCAAGGTATACGTCAAAACCCCAGGAGCCCGACAATTGATTTAGCCAATCAGGACAAGTGCGCCATCACCAAACGGGTGGCAGAAGCCAGAACATCACGACGCGCTTCGGCGTCCTTTTGATGTTGGGTGAAGTAAACCGCGAGCACCACGGGCGCGCCCGTCTGTGGCCAAAGCACCGCCACATCGTTCGTGGTGCCGTAGTCGCCGCTACCGGTTTTATCGCCGACGACCCAACCCGTTGGTGTCCCGGCCCGAATGCTCGCATCGCCGGTGGTATTGCCCTTGAGCCAGGTCGCCAACTGCTCACGCTGCGCTGTTGCCAACGCGTCACCCAGCACGACTTTCTGCACACTGGCGGCCATCGCGGCGGGTGTGGTGGTGTCACGCGGATCATCAGGAATGGCGGTGTTCAACTCTGGCTCCTTGCGATCAAGTCGGAACGCCGGATCACCCAGGCTTTTGGCGAACTGGTTAACCGCTGCCACTCCACCTAACTCCTTGATCAACAAGTTGGCGGCGGTGTTATCACTGTATTGCAACGTGGCGGCGCACAACTGCGCAACGCTCATACCCTGTTTCAAGTTCTGTTTGGCAATGGGCGCGTAAGACAGCAAGTCGGCTTCGCCATAGGCGATATGTTTGTCGAGCAACCCGGGCTCGGCCATGCTTTTGTGCAGCACCGCTGCGGCCAGCATCAACTTGAAGGTACTGCAGAACGGAAAACGCTCCCCGCCCCGATACTGAATGTCGTGGCCTGTCGCAGTGTTGATCAATGCAACGCCCAGCCGACCTTTTGCACTGTTCTCCAACTCGGCGAGCTTCTTGTAAAGCTCGGCCAGTGGTTTATCCGGGGATGAAGCATTAGCCCAGACTGGGCACACCAGAGTGATCAACGGCAGCGTAAGACCTGCCTTCAACAATGAACGTCGCGAGGGTGAATATTTCATACCGTGCCTCGTAAAAAAAATAAAAATGCCAGGCGGACTCGATCTGAGACCGGTGCCCTGCCCCTCAGCAAACTTCTGAAAACACAGCCGCGTCAGGACTGCCTTCCATCGACAACACCATCGTGCGGTTTCGACCAAAATTTTTGGCCTGATACATCGCTGCATCTGCCCGCTCAATGAACACTTCGATGCTGTCCCCGTCGCTGGGTATAAATGCATAACAGCCCAGACTCACCGTCAGGTTCCCCGACGGCGCGCCGGAATGGATGATGTGACTGTCCTTGACGCTGTGGCGGATCTGCTCGGCAATTGTAAAGGCACCGTGAATGTCGGTATCGGGCAACAACACCGCGAACTCTTCACCGCCATAACGCACCGCCAGGTCGGACTTGCGCTGACAACAACTTTTCACCACTCGCGCCACTTCTGCCAGGCACTGATCCCCTGCCACGTGACCGTAGGTGTCGTTGTAACGTTTGAAGAAATCGATATCGAGCATGATCAGGCTCAACGAACTCTGCTGACGGGCACCCCGTGCGAACTCGATGTCCAGCGCCCGCTCGAACAGTCGACGATTGGCCAACCCGGTCAGACTGTCGTGAGTCGCGATCACTTCCAGCCGCTCTTGCGCGGTACGCAAGTCCGCCTCGATGAGTTCACCGTTGCGAACCTGCAGTACAAACACCCAGCCGAACAAACCAACGCCGAGCACCACCAGGGCGACGATGACACTGGATTGATAGGCGTTGGCGTACCACCCCTGAAGAATGATTTTCTCCGGAGTCGCCGCCATAACCACCAGCGGGTAAGCGTCCAGCCGACGATAGCTATAGAGGCGAACCACACCGTCCACCACCGAACGGATCATTGCATTGCCGGAGGTGGTATGGGGCAGGTACTGCTGGAAGATTTCCCCATGCGCCACTGACTCGCCTATTCGTGACTCATCAAACGGCCGCCTGGCCAGCAACGTCCCGTCCGACAACACCAGAGACATCACGCCATTGTCATCGAGGCTGAAGCTTTTGAAGAACTGGTCGAAGTACGCCAGCTTGATCCCGGCCATCAGCACGCCCTGGAACTCGCCGTTCTGGTCATTCACCCGCCGGGAAATCGGAATGATCCACTCGCCGTTCTGCCGGCTGCGAATCGCCGGTCCAATGTGCGCGAGCAACGAAGGATTTTGCTGATGGAACGTGAAGTAGTCGCGATCAGCCACGCCCTCGCCACGCGGTAAATTAGCAAACGACGTCACCACCCAGTGCCCGTTTTTGTCGAACAGAAACAGCCCGTGCAACTGCTCAAGCGCCTGCACCCGCCGCGCGAAGGTCCGCTGCAACCGTGGGTTTTGAAAGACGCCAAAACCTTCTGCCTGAATCCAGTCGACCAGGCTGGTCATCACCAGATCCGCGCTCAAAAACGTGTCCTGCGCCTGCTGCGCCATCGCCCGCGTCAGGTTCGCCGACGCCACCTCCGCCAGCGACAAATCGTGGCGCCGGGACTGCTCCAGTTGCAGGTAAAGCAAGCCACACAAACACAGGCAAACCGCCGCAACAAACATCACCGCGGCTTTGCGCAGAGGCAAGCGTTTAAGAGGGCCGCCGGGGGCGTAATGAGGGTCGTGAATGGGGGTAGGCAAAAGCGTCATCCTTGAAGGGTAAGGCATGAGCAAAAGCCCAGATCCCTTAATGCCGGGGAGCTTAGCTTACGGGGTGATGAGGGGCAAATGTGGTGCGAGTCATAAACTCACTCCCCTTTTCTCCTGTAATGTTCAACGCATTCGTTGATGCTCACTTCAAACATCAATGCCCCCACCGATACAGCCCTGTGAATCTCCACGTCCAATGAAATATAAAGACAGCGCCGCATCGCTGGACACCGCCAAAAAGATTCTCAAGGTGAACCACGCCGGGGAATTCGGCGCCATCAACATTTACCGATCGCAGATCTTTGTATCCCGGCTGCTGCGCAGGGACTACGTGCCTCTTCTGGAAAGCTTCATGGAAGACGAAAAACGTCACATGAACCGGTTCTGGGAGGAGATCCAGCGCCGCAACGGCATCAAGTGCAAGAGCTACTGGCTTTGCGGCGCCGGGGGCTGGTTCATGGGTTTTATCTCGGCGTTACTGGGGAAAAGCGGCGTCATGGCCTGCACCTGGGCCGTGGAATCGGTCGTGGTGAGCCATCTGAAAAGCCAGCTCTTATACCTCGAAAGCCGGAACGATTCGGCGGCCTATGAAACAGTCCAGTCGATTCTGGAAGATGAGGAAAACCACCGCGATACCGGTCGAATCGAAGGTGGCAGCGCGCTGCTGTATGGGCCGTTCAGATGGATGATCAGTTTGTTTACGGAAGGTGTTATTCGGTTTGGGATGCGGTAAAACAGGGGCACCCTAAAACCGCCTACACAAGCCAATCCATGGAGGAAAAGCATGAGTCCCCTGAACCACCCGACAACCATCGACACCGTTGTGTTCGACCTCGGTAACGTCCTCATTCACTGGAATCCAAGAAACCTTTACCGAAAGATCTTCGGTAATGACGTACAGGCCATGGAGACGTTTCTTTCCGAGGTGTCCCCTCCCGAGTGGAACGAGCGCCAGGACGCAGGACGGTCCTGGCAGGAAGGGATCAACGAAGCCATCGCACGGCACCCGTCACAAGAGGCGCTGATTCGTGCGTACCGCGAACGCTGGGAGGAAACACTTGGCGGTGCGCTGGAAGAGACCGTGCTGATCCTCGATGAACTGCACGCCAAGGGTGTCCGCTTGCTGGCCCTGACCAACTGGTCCGCCGAAACCTTCCCGATTGCCCTTGAGCGCTTTCCCTTTTTGCACACGTTCGAGGGCATCCTCGTCTCCGGCGAAGAAGGCATCATCAAGCCCGCCCCGGCGATCTTCCAACTGCTGAAATCGCGCTACCGGCTCGAAGGCCACCATGCGGTGTTTATCGATGATCACGCGCCGAACGTCGAAGGTGCACGTCGGGAAGGCTTCAATGCGCTGCAGTTCACCAGTGCGGCACAACTGCGCAAAGACCTGGTGGCACTGGGGTTGCCCGTGCATGTGCAGAATGAACCGGCATGACCAACTACCCCCCATTAAGCCCTGAGGATAAAACCAAAATCCGCTGTGCACTGGCCGACGCTTTCGTTGACACCGCGGTGGACTATGCCTACATCGCACGGCAAATCCAGGGTTACGACATCGCGCTGGTCGAAGATATTTTCTTCTCGGAAGTGACTGCGGTCTGCCACTGGAATGCGCAAACACCGATTCCTCCGATCTGGACAGGGTTTGATGATGAGTGGCTGGAAGCCGAAATCGAAGAAACCCTCCGCGCTCGTAGAGAAAACTGGCTCAAGCGAAATATCGATAAGCTGCTGGTCGTTTGGTGGCGATTCAGATTCAAGAGCTTCTGGCTGGAAATCAAGAATACCGCGCTCGATTAAGCGGCTTGCCAAGCTAAATGGGCGACCGAAGTCGCCCATTTTTATGCCAATAAATCTACAACGATCCCCATCAACGCATTGGCGGAACCCGAATATCTCCCGCCCGGCACTGACTCTTCACGCCCTTGCCACAAGATCCGAACGACAAGTCCTTGCCCAGGCACACTCGTACTTCCGACAACTCAGGTCCGCTGCAGACAATCGCAATGCCATCCTCCGGAATTCCGGGATTGCTCTGACGAAACATCTGCGCAATTTCCTGCGCCGGGAAGTAAATCTCGGTGCTCAAGGGTTTCAGCTTGTCCGGGATTTTCACCGCGCCAACAGCCTTGTCCGCCACATTCAGATAACCCGAGGCGCCGAGGCCGCTGCAAGTACCGTGCTTGGACCATTCATGCTGAAGCAATTTTGGCGTCACAAACAACGTCAGCCCTTGTTTCTGCTCCGCTGACGTCAACGGCACCATCGGCGGACAAGACTCCGGCCAGCCGCCCTTGGCGTACTGCGGCCAGAGACCGTGGAGCACAAAGCCGTAGCCTTTGCCCGAGCATTGCGGGTTGTTCTGGTGGGTCAGGCAAAACGTCGGCGACCAGGACAGCGTCAGCAAGTAGTAATCAAACACTCCCGCCACCGACTCGGTCTGCTGCTTATCGCGATGGGACCGAGCGTCGCTCATGCCGACGCTGCCAATCGTCAGCGCAAACAACGCGACCAGAACATACAGTTTTTTCATTAACCCTCTCCTTTGGGACAGATCGGATGATCTTTCTCAGCGTGGTGAACCTGTCATTGCAGCGGATTCTAACTGGCCATTACCCGCCAAGGTGAAGTACCTTGAAATCGCTACGATCAAACTTACGTCACGATAGGAAATCGAAATGAGTAAGGCAGATGAGCTCGCCGCGAAACTGAAGCAGAAACAGCAAACCCGTGCTGACGCTGAAGCCTGCGCAGATACGGCGATTGAGCATTGGCCGATACAGGTCTATGACATGTACCACCAGCTTGAGGCATGGCTGGAGCCACTGACTGAAGCCGGCTTGAACATTCGCCGCGTCCCCACACACGTTATCGAAAACCTCCCTTCCGGCGAGACCTTCAACTACGCCATCGACAAACTGCTGATCGATGGTAACCACCACAGCATCACCCTCGACCCCATTGCTCGCTTCATCATTGGCGGTATGGGCCGTGTCGATGTCCTCGCCAAAGGCAAAGAGCTGTATTTGTGCCGGACCGAGACCGAACACGGCGAAGCGCAATGGCAGATCCAGAGCATTTCGCGCAATGGACAACCACAGCCGGAGCCGGTCGAACTCAGTGAAGACAACTTTCTCTCGGTGATACAGGAAGGCCTGGATCTCTAAAGCCGAGAGTAACGCGGGGAAGAAGCGTGGTGTGTCACCCTTCCCTGCCAATCCCGAAAAAATGCTCGATATAAACAAGGGGCGGCCGCAATGGTCGTCCCTACACACTACCTACAACTTCTGTAACACTTTAATTATCCCCCCGCCTCCGATCACATTCTTTTACATCTCACGTACATATTGCTAACAACTGCATTCCTTTCGTTGATTAGCATGGACAAACCTTATGCGAATTCAGGGACGTCGCTATTCCAACGGATGCCTTATGAAGGAAAGCAAATGCCTACTGAACAAATCATCATCTTTGTTGCCGTTACAATCATTGGCCTTGTTTGGGCTGCCAGGAGAGATTTAAAAAATCGGAAAAAAGAGCAGGCCATGAAAGACGCTAACGAGAGCGCCGATTGACTGCCAGTTATTTTCCGAGATAAGTAAACAGATATATTTGATCACTTCAAAAAGCCAATCTACCCCGCTGACTGCGCCGATACCCGTATCTCCTTACGCAACATTGAAATACGGTAAAGGACTATGTCCGTAGCAGCTGCCGAGCCCGCGAGGCTGCGTTCGAGGACGTAGTCCTCGCAAATCCTGCATACACGGTTTGCTTGAAGGAACGCATTGCCTGATTTACAACCGCCTCATCCGAACACAGCCCGGGTCTGACGCAGCCTCGCAGGCTCGACAGCTGCTACAGGAAGGGACACACCCAACCAACAAGGGGCGACCTCAACGGTCGCCCCTTTTCGTTTACCGCTGCAATCGTCGCCCGATCACATCCATCACATCACACCCATCGCGCAGCGGAATCGCCAACACCCGCGCGAAGTCCTGCAACAGCAATGCATCACGACCGATCCCCTCGCCCTGGGAAAGCGTTTCCAGCAGTTGCGTCACGCTGCGAATGCGGTACGCCGCCGTGTCGTGCAACACATCGACCGGCGCTTCGGTATCGATCAGCAGCGACGGGATTGTGCAGTCAATACCGGTGATCGGCATATATCGAGCCATGGCAGAACCTCCATTGAATGAACCAGCGTGAACACTCAGTGACGAGCCGCGGACGAAACCCCGGACGCCGCATCCGGCGTGTCGAAGTGCTCCAGGGCTCGGTTCACCAACAACTCGCTGAGAACAACCAACTGCTGCATCGCTAACGCTACATTGCGGCGCGAACCTTCGAGCTCGAAGGCCAGGTCGGTGGTCATGGCGTTTAGGGATGCCAAGGTTTCGGAGGTGTGGATTAGCAGGGTTTCGGTGTCGATGTTTGGGGCGATGGTGAAGAGGTGGGTGGTGGGGTCGGAAACGGCTGGGGTTTCGGGGGGATTGGGGGTGATCTTTTTCATGAGTGAAGCTCCTTTAGCAATTCAGTGAACTGCCAATCTCACTTCCACATGAGGGTGGCAGCTGTACGCAGGTGTGGAAGACCGGGGCTAAAGGATCCCGGCGCACTCGGGAGTGCCCCGCGCACAGCCGCCATAACACGACAATGTTGGCATAAAAAAACGCCGACATGTGTTTATGGGCGCTTGGGCGCCTTTAGCTATAGAACGGACTTCCACATCCGGCCGCTGATTTTGCAGCGACGGGGGAAGGCTATACGGTGAGGTGAATGGCGGTAAAGCGACTGAAACCGATGCAGGTTGCGGGAAATGTCCGATGCAGGTGTGGTGTGTTGGAAGCTGAATTCAATCGTAAAAATTTGCTCTGCTTGTTCGCCGTCACCTCGATGATGGATTGGACCGACTTATTTCAGAGCCGTTGATTTACAAGACCTGTAGTACTAATAGTTTTTTCTCGTACCATTTCTGTACCACTTCGAACTCCTACTGCGTGCACCCTGCCTTTCTGCCGTTGATACCCCCTCGAATGATTTCTAGTCATATCCACATGAGCTAAGCCCCTTTACTCTGAGGCCGCCTTGGGGAGGGCCAATTTTAGCTAAGCTCGCTTCCTATGTCGCCCATGCAGAAATGCACAGCGTTTCTTAAGGTTTTCGACGAAAATGGCTTCATTTTCCTACTAGAGCAATCACTAGTAGCCAACCTTGCTTGATGAAACTTGATTAAATATGACAAAATCCCTATGAAGACATACAGTGTATTAAATGAAGTAAAAGGCCACATGTATTCAAATGGAGAATCTCTATGATTGATTTTGACACAGCCATCGCAGTCGCTCTTGAGAACATAACAAAGCTGGTAAAGGGAGCAAAAAATCCTGTATTAGAAGGGATTATCATCTCTGAAGATGAGAAGCTTTATGAAATCACCTATAGCTACGACCTTGATAGGACTCCAACAAAAATACCAACAGCCGGTGAATCATCAGCAATGCTGGCACTTGCAGGATTATTGGGAAGGAGAAGAGAGTACAAAGTATTTTTGGTAGACGCGCACACCGGAAAATTTAGAGGCTTCAAAAACTATAAGGAGTAATAATTTTTGGCTAAAGGGCAGTTGATAATCGACACCAATCTTCTCCTCCTTCTTATTATTGGAGGCATTGAAGATGGCAGACATATAAAAAATTCGAATCGCCTGAATAAATTCAACATCCAAGATTACGACAATATTGTTGCCGTCATGGAACAATACGATTGTATTTGCATTACGCCATACATAGCAACTGAAGTATCCAACCTCATAGACCTGAATGGATACGTTTCCGATCTAGCCTATGAAATAGCCAGAAACTTGTTTTCCATATTTCATCAAGTTGATTCAGACATAAATAAGGATTGTGGTACTGAAAATTTTCTAACGTATGGAATTACAGACAACTCACTTATAAAGCTTGCCCCTAAATACATAATACTCACGGATGACACAAGGCTTTTGACGCCACTATTTGCGGCCAACCCAAACAACATTCTTCCCTACGCAGCTGTGAAAGCGGCTATTTCCAATTGAACATTAAGCTTTACTTTATTCTCTGACCTACAATCGGCTGCTGCGTTCGGAAGGTGAAGGCTGCTCTATGGGTAGGGATTCGAACCCCTTCTGTATGCACCTCGTACCGTATTAGGCCGCTGAAATAGCGGTAAATCAACAACCCACGGAAGCCTATAACGGGAAACAGAGGTCTCCAATTTTCCCTAAATTTGCCCTAAAACTTTTCCACCTGAGCCGGGCAGACTGGGGGGGCTCGGACAGGTATTCCTGGTCGCAACCGAAAACCCAAGTGGTGTCGCGTAAAAATAATCAATCCTGCAATAGGCAGCTATCGGCCCAAGCGGTGTAAAACGCATGCGCCATTTTGAAGTCTGCGTTGCTACGTAAAATCTGCTGGCGCTTGGTTAATCGGCAGACCAAAAAATTGCGTAGGAGCGCGATTTTCGTTCTGGTTTTGACTGTCAAACCAATTCTAAAACGTTTTTACACAACCTCTCGGCCAAAAGCGGACCGTGGACGCGGAATGACAAATGGATAGCGCCACCATTGCTGCTTTCAACTCAAGAAGGCAGCAGGGCTTACCGTCATCCATGTCGCGTTTCTCCCTGAGCAATGTTGCGTTTGCCGCGACCTCCACTAAGCTAGACAAGGACTTACAGGGCGACAAGGAACGTTATACAACACGCCATCGCGACAAGAAACGCAACATGGCATGTCGCCTAGTAGTAGTTAGCCACATCCATCAACCGCCAAGGAAGATTAGGAAATGAATGGTTTTGACATTGAAAGCGAAGCACAGGATGCCATAACAAACCCTGGAAACTACACTACATTAGGGCCGAACGAGTGGCCTATTGGTACAGTCCTTCCTGTATATTACCCGCATAAAATACAACTCCCAACAGGGTGGTGCATTTGTGCCGGGCAAGTCATTACTGATTCCACATCCCCATTCTTTAATTTGCCAGCCCCTAACCTAATAGATGAACGCTTCCCAATGGGAACCATTCTTACTAGATCCTATGGAAAGTCTGGCGGTAATAATGCTTTAGCGCCAAGTGGTAACCATTCTCACAGATACACCATACAAAAAAATGCTCCTCAGCCATCTATGGCTGGATATGAAGGCAGAGGACCTGATTGCTATGTTTCCACTTTGGATACCAGTAGTACCGGTGATCACAATCATGGCGGCGAAAACAGGCCAAACTGGTTTGGGGTACTGTATATAATTAAATATAAATAATTGCTAACAAGTCATTCAAGGGTTGGCATTTTCGGCGTGCGCCGCAAATGCACCCTTAATCCCAACGTTAGGTGAAGATGCTCACACCGGGCGCAAAGAAAACCCATCGTGCTTATGTCTGGACCTACGCCAGCAGCCGGTTCGCGGACTTGAGCGCTGTCGCTTACGACTTCAGCCCAAACGCGCCGATGAGCTCGCTCGCAACTTCCTGCAAGGCGGGTCCATGTAGTGGAAGGTGTGGGCACGGTCGTAGCGTTCGGCGCATTCGAGCCAGAGCAGGTTTTCGACGTAGGTACCGGACAGACGTTGCCAGGCGGCCGAGAGGTTTTCCTCGATCCGCAGCAGGTTAATGGCCGGGCCAGTGGTAGCGGTGCCGAAGGTCTGCCCTGTGACCTTGCCGGCGAAGGCATGGTGCTGCAGGTAGAAGGGAGAATCAGGGACAGACCACGATTAATTAAGCCAAAAATCGTGGTATTGCAACAATGGGTGTCTCCTTTACTGCTCAAGAAAGACCACCCACTTGCCGAGAGTGTGGAGGTCTTTTTTATTACCTTCGACAAACGGCCGCTGGACTGGACGACCGGTCAGCGTGAACGCTATTTTTTTCTTGGATCGTCTGCTGGGTTGACGTAGTCAATCCCGCTTGGGCCGGGGCCCTCCACCTGAAGGATTACCTCTGTGCCTTTGCTTGCCCCAAAGTGCCTCACGTGCCCCTCGCCATAAATACTTCCGGCCGGAAATTCATGCAATTTTTTCGCATCGAATTTATCCCCATCGCCGTGATACCACGTACCCGAGATCACGGTGACTGTACGCTCGTCCGGATGAGTGTGGGCGGGAATAATATAGTTCGGCGGGAGTTTTACTCGCACGATATATGGGCCAACTTTGGGGTCGCCCTGGAGGACGGCGGTTTTTGCCCCCTTTGGTAAAGCAGGGTTATCGGCCCACTTGATGTCTTTTGGGGTAACCATGATGTAATCGCCAGGCTCAGCCCAACCCGTTGATGCCCCAAGGCAACCCATCGCAAAGACAACAGATAACGCCGCGAGTTTGTTGTTCATCGTATTCTCCTCAGAGTGGTTTGAACGAGGTCGGGGATATTGAGCACGCAGGCATTGTCCTACCAAGACTGCCCCTCTAACTGATCATAATAGTCTAGAGCTGAAGACACACCGACACAGCTCACCCCTTTCAGCCATCCCACCCCATTCCTGATAAACTGCCGTATCGCCCCACCCATCCAGATACCCATGCCCTTACTCACCACGCCAGCCACACCCCAATCCCTCTCCCGCCGCTTCTCCGTCGCACCCATGATGGATTGGACCGACCGCCATTGCCGTTTCTTCCTGCGCCTGCTCTCCAAGCACGCTCTCCTCTACACAGAAATGGTCACCACCGGCGCTCTTCTCAACGGCGATCACGACCGTTTCCTGCGCCACAACGAAGCCGAGCACCCGCTCGCTCTTCAACTCGGCGGTAGCGTCCCAGCCGACCTGGCCGCGTGCGCGCGCATGGCTCAGGAACACGGTTACGACGAGGTGAATCTCAACGTCGGCTGTCCGAGTGATCGGGTGCAGAACAATATGATTGGTGCGTGCCTGATGGCGCATCCGGTGTTGGTGGCGGACTGTGTGAAGGCGATGCGCGATGCGGTGTCGATTCCGGTGACGGTGAAGCATCGGATCGGGATCAATGGGCGGGACAGTTACGCTGAGTTGTGTGATTTCGTCGGGACGGTTCGGGATGCCGGGTGCACGAGTTTTACCGTGCATGCGCGGATTGCGATTCTGGAGGGGTTGTCGCCGAAGGAGAATCGGGACATTCCGCCGCTGCGCTATGACGTGGCGGCGCAGTTGAAGGCGGATTTTCCAGAGCTGGAGATTATTCTCAACGGCGGGATCAAGACGCTGGAAGCCTGTCACGAGCATTTGCAGATCTTTGACGGCGTGATGCTGGGCCGTGAGGCGTATCATAATCCTTATGTGATGGCTGAGGTCGATCAGCAGCTGTTCGGCAGCACGGCGCCGGTGATTTCGAGGGCCGAGGCGTTGGCGCAGTTGCGGCCTTATATAGCCGCGCACCTGGACGCTGGCGGTGCGATGCACCATATCACTCGGCATGTGCTGGGTTTGGGCACTGGGTTTCCGGGGGCGCGCAAGTTTCGGCAGTTGTTGTCGGTGGATATTCACAAGGCCAAGGAGCCTTTGGCGTTGCTGGATCAGGCGGCGGAGTTGCTGGAGGGGCGCTGACAGGCAGGTTTTACTATTTCGCCGGTTGAAGCAGCCCTTCCTTGTTGTGCAGGCGAAAAGTGTGGATCATTGCGCCGCATCGGAGTCTCGCTAGCACCAGCGGGCTGGCAGGTAACCAAGAAGTGTTGCCTGCTTGTGAAATTACGCCGATGCACTGTCGACAGGACGTCCTTCTCGCTATGCCCGTGTTCAATTCTGTTGTTTTCAAGCGCTGCGCCCTCTTGGCCCTACTCTCTGCAACTTCTGCCACGGCTTACGCCCACTGCGATGGCCTGTGTGTAGGTAACACAGACAGCCCGCTGCAAGTCACCCAACTCAGCGGTTTTACCCTCGCCAGCGTACTGCTCTCGCCTTTCTCTGCCAGCCAGGAGACGACCGAGAACCGCAAGCTCGTCTACTCCGCACAAGAGCAAGAAGCGGCACAGCTCTACCTCGCCAGCGACGGCACGCTTGAAGTGGCCTATTTCACCTCAGCCTTGAATCGCTTCAGACAGGAAACACCCGACGCAGAGCTGAATAACCTTGCCGTGGCTGCGCTGATCAGTAGCCAGTAGTCGTGTCACTCGACACGAGCGATACGCATTGAAAGCATGGATCAAGCAGCGAAGCTGATTGAAGGCCGTTAGCCCCCAATTGCCAAATCATACGTCAAAGACGTATGATCATCAGCAAGCTGACAATCATCGAATCCCCGCTGTTTACTAAGCTCTGGCCAGACTACTGGACTGAAGAAGAACGTGGTGCCTTCATGTCCTATCTGGCTAACAACCCGGATGCCGGCGCCGTAATCGCAGGCTCCGATGGATGCCGAAAAGTGCGCTGGAGCATGGATGGTCGCGGCAAAAGCGGCGCGGTTAGAATTATCTATACCGCGCAACTTGCCAGCGGCGCATTGGTCACATTGCTGATCTACGGCAAAGGCGCCACAGAGAACATCCCTGCGCACATCCTGCGCAAAATCGCAAAGGAGCTGAATCATGCCCCTGACTGAAAAAGAACTGATGGAACGGGATGCCAAACGCAATATTGGCGAAGAGCTGTTGGCGTCCATTCTTGAAGTCAAAGCTGGCCACCACGGCGACGTTCATAAGGTTGAGGTGACTGAGGCTGCAGAGGCTCGAAGCAAAACCGGGCTTTCCCAGCCGAAATTTGCCGAGTTACTGGGCGTATCCGTACGCACTCTGCAAGAGTGGGAACAAGGACGGCGATCACCTTCGGGTGCTGCTCGGTCGTTGCTGCACATCGCAGCGCTACGACCAGACGTTTTCCGAGATGTATTAGCGAACTGAAGATACGGCTGTAGGTTCTCATGGGCGTTAACCGTCACTCCGGTTGAACCTGTAGCCTGTTTCGGCATCGTATTTACCGGATAGCACCAGGCCTTTCAAACGCCTGTTCTCAGGTTGTCGCCGCCCTGGCCGTTGTTACGCATTTGCGCCCTTGAGTGACCGTCAACGCTCGGGTAATGTCAACAGACCCACAGGATAGAGCACGCTCATGACTTCCAAGCTGGAACAACTCAAACAAATCACCACCGTGGTGGCCGATACCGGCGACTTCGAGGCAATCGCTCGCGTTAAACCGGTGGATGCCACCACCAACCCTTCCCTGCTGCTTAAAGCGGCGGCCATTCCTGCATACGCCGATTTGCTGAACGCCTGTGTCAGCGACTGCAAGGGCGACGTGGGCCTGGCCAGCGACCGTTTTGGTGTTGCGGTCGGTCAAGAGATTCTGAAAGTGATTCCGGGGCGTATTTCCACTGAAGTGGATGCGCGCCTGTCGTTCGACACTGACGCGGTATTGAAGCGCGCGCACCGTCTGATCGAGCTGTACGACAAGTCTGGTATTGGCCGCGACCGTGTGCTGATCAAGGTCGCCTCCACCTGGGAAGGCATCCGCGCCGCCGAGAAGCTGGAACGCGAAGGTATTCAGACCAACCTGACGTTGCTGTTCTCTTTCGCTCAGGCGGTTGCCTGTGCCGAGGCCGGGGTGTTCCTGATTTCGCCGTTCGTGGGCCGCATCTACGACTGGTACAAGAAGGCCAACGGCAACGACTACACCGGTGCCGATGATCCGGGTGTGCAGTCGGTGACGCGCATCTACAACTACTACAAGGCCAATGACTACAAGACCGTGGTCATGGGCGCGAGCTTCCGCAATCTCAATCAGATCGAGCAACTGGCCGGCTGTGATCGCCTGACCATCAGCCCGGACCTGATCGAGAAACTGGCCGCCGACACCGGCAAGCTGGAACGCAAACTGACACCAAGCCACGCTGGCGAAGCGCGTCAGAGCCTGACTGAAGCACAGTTCCGCTGGGCGTCGAACGAAGACGCCATGGCCACCGAGAAACTGGCTGAAGGTATTCGTCAGTTCGCTCGCGACCAGGAAAAGCTTGAGGCGCTGCTGCAAGCCAAGCTCTGATCTAATCCGGGCAAGCGCAAAAAGGGCGAACCCTCACAGGTTCGCCCTTTTTTATGCGGTTGGCGGCGGGAATTGAATGAGCTTCGCGCCAGAGCAACTGGCGGCAGTTCTGGCCCCATCGCGAGCAGGCTCGCTCCCACAGGGGATCGGTGTCAGACCACACAAGTGTAATCGACGTAAGACTAGTGTGGGAGCGGGCTTGCTCGCGAAGGGGCCGCAGCGACACACGCGGCCTCAGGAAATCAGTGACGCTCCAGAGCATTCACCAAGTCATGGAAGGCTTCGCGGTTGGAGTCGTTCAGGCCCATGAGGATCTTGTGCGCTTCGAGCACCTTGATCCGCACCACTTCTTCGGACTGATCCTGATCTGGCAGGTCGGTCAGGCATTCCGGGCAGGGAATCGGACGGTCAACGATGTTGAACACCTGCTCAAAGCCCATCGACTCCAACAGACGGGTGATGTCTTCGTGGGTGGTGACGACGGTCGGCAGCAGGCCGACCTTTTGCCGCGACATAATCGACAGCTTGGCCAACAGGCCCAGCGTGGTGCTGTCGATGCTGCGGGTTTCGGTCAGATCGATCACGATTGCGTTGAAGTTCAACGCCGTGAAGATCCGCTCAATAGTCGCATCCAACGCCGAACACAGGGTCAGGCGAACTTCACCGACGAACTTCAAGACGAAGGTGCCGTCCTGCTCGGCGAACTGGATTCTACCGGTACTCATTAAAGATTCCTGCTCAACACCAACAGGGCGATATCATCCGGCATCTCCCCTAGCGTGGCCAATCCAAAAACCTGCCGCAAGCCATCCAGGCTGCCGCCCGCCGTTCTTACCCGTTGCGGTAAGGCAGCTTCTTTCTCTTTGAGTGTAGGTTCTGGCAAAAGGTCCAGAATGCCATCGGACATCAGCGTCAGGCTGAACACCGGCGGCAGCTCGATGACGTGGTCTTCGTAGGTGGCTTCGTTGAACAAGCCCACCGGCAGACCGCGTCCTTCGAGATAACCCACACTCTCTGGCGTGTATAACACTGGCAACGGCAGGTGTCCGCCGATGCTATAGGTCAACAAACCCGTCTCCTCGTCGATGACTCCACCGACCATCGTGACATGTTTGCCCAGCTTACAGCTGATCAGGCCCCGGTTGATATGGCCGAGGACTTCCGAAGGGGTGAATTCTGGCAAGGTGCCATTGCGCTTGGATTCGAACAGCAAGCGCGTGGTCATGAACTTCAGCAGCACGGTCACGAATGCCGATGAAGCGCCATGCCCTGAAACGTCCGCCAGGTAGAAGGCTACCCGACGCTCGTCGACCCGAAAGTAGTCAACGAAGTCGCCCGACAGGTACAGCGACGGGATGATCTGGTGCGCAAACTTGAATTCGTCGATCGTCCAGGGACTGACCGGCAGCATGTTCATCTGCACCTGACGCCCGGCGTTCTGGTCTTCCTGCAACAGATTCAGGCTGGCTTCGAGCTCGCGGTTGGCGGTTTCGAGTTTTACCCGATAGCGCTGGTTTTCCAGCAGCAGACGCGCACGATCCAGGGCCCGGCGCACGGAGTGCTCGAGCACGGCCAGATCTTCCAGCGGTTTGATCAGGTAGTCCGCCGCGCCCAGGCGCAAGGCCTCGACGGCATCGTTCATCACGCCGGCACCCGAGACCACGATCACCGGTGTTTGCGGCGAAAGGTCAGTGACCTGACGAATGAGTTCGAGCCCGCCCATCTGCGGCATGCGCAGATCGCAGATCACCAGATCGGGATGGTTTTGCTCGAAGACCTGAAGCCCCTGCTGGCCATTACTGGCCTGAAGGACGCTGAACCCACTGTCTTCCAAATAGGCCGCGAGACTCGCGCGCACTACTTCGTCGTCATCGATTATCAGCAGCGTGGCACTGGTTTTTTGCATGTGGGCAAACGGCGCCAGAATTAGGTTGGCGTAGCTGGCAGGGCATTCGGCCCGGCACACACTACTGGATTCGCTTTCTAGCCTCTCTGTCGCACCGCTTTCGAGCATTTGCCCTACAAGCGTGTTCATCAGAGGTGCCCTTCTAAGGCGCAGACGGTACTCCCATCCGCGAGGCGTTTCAAGCTCACGCCGATGGTCATCAGGCGTCTTTACATCGCAAATCACCGGGAGTTATAAGAACAGCCAAAACCGCAACATTATGGAAGGATCGAGCCCATGAGCCAAACCGATCGTGACTACAGTGAAAAGCGCGATTACATCCGCATGCGAGTCGATGCGGACGTCACATTGATCCACGCCGGCGATTTGATTCCAGCCGTCTGTATCGACCTTTCCAGCAGCGGCATGCAGGTTCAGGCCACCCGCTCGTTCCAGGTGGGCGACAAGCTGAACGTGCGCATCGATTCCGAGCACACCGCGCTCAAAGGCCTGGAAGCCGAGACCGAAGTGGTCTGGGTCACTCAACAGGACGCTGGCGGCCAGAAACTTGGGCTTACAATCCTGAAAATGAATTGAGCACAAACACAAACAAAGAAGGCGGCCAAATGGCCGCCTTCTTGTTGTGCAGGTGACGATTTAAAAATCGTCTTCAACCTTGCCGTCTTTGACCTTGAACTCGCGGTTCTGCAGGTAAGCGTTGCGAATGAAGATGTATTTGTCGCCAGTGATCAGCTTCTCGCTCGACAACAGGCTGGCACGGGTGTCGATTACGCTCATGCCGTACGCCATGTTGCGCGCCGGAATGTCGTTCATGTAGCGGTAGGGTTGGGTGTAAGTGTCAACGTACTTGGACGGTGCATCACGCAATGTGCTTGGGCCGAAGAACGGCAGCATCACGTAAGGACCGCTCGGCACGCCCCAGTGTCCAAGGGTCTGACCGAAGTCTTCGTCGTTGCGTTGCAGGCCCATTTTAGTGCCCACATCGAAGAAACCCGCCAGGCCGATGGTGGTGTTCATCAGCAGACGAGCCGAATCGACGCCGGCGGCGTGTGGCTTGGCCTGCAAGATGTCGTTGGCCAGGTTGCCGACGTCACCGATGTTGCGGAAGATGTTGTGAATGCCGTCCGAGAGAAACGTCGGCGTAATGAACTGATAGCCCTGCGCAATAGGCTTCAAGGCGTAGGTGTCCAGCACGTCATTGAACGTGTAGATCGGACGGTTAACGCTTTCCCAAGGGTCATCTTCCGACGCTGCCTGGGCCGCGAACGGAACCAGCAACACGCCGGCACACACACATAGTCGAGCTAGACGATTGCTCCAGCGCATAGAAAAAACTCCTTGGACCGTACTGGCGCGGGCCTCAATACCCGGGCGATAAGCCCGCTAGTATAAGACGGATAAGTATTTTTAGGCAGCCATCGGGAAACGCCCTACTGCGAACTTACCTTGGCTCGGTCGATTCACCCCGATGTCACTCAACTGTCATGGTCCCTCCATAACCTCTCAGGATATTTCAGGGACGTCGAAATGCCTCACGCCCAAGCCCTTCCCCACAGCATTCCCAACCCGACCGCCGTGCTCTTCGGTCTCAGCGGCTGCCTGGTGGATTTCGGCGCCTGTAGCCGTCAGAACAACAACGACGCGGCCGAACGGGCGCACCTGACACCGGGCGCTCTGGAAGCGCTGCACAGCCTGCAACTTCAAGGCATTCCGTGCGCCTGGCTCGACGAATTGCCGCACGCGCAAAGCCACGCCCTGGCCACTTCACTGCCGGACTGGATCACCGCCAGCCCACACACGCTGAGCCTCGGTCCTTGGCCTTCCCCCGATGCGTGCTGGCAAGCATTGATGGCGCTGAACATTGATCGCCTGGACGGATGTGTACTGGTCAGCGGCGAACCGCGCTTGCTGCAATCTGGCCTCAATGCCGGGCTCTGGACCATCGGCCTGGCATCCTGCGGCTCGCTTTGCGGGCTGGCGCCCAATGAGTGGCAAGCCTTGAGCCAGCAGGAGCGCGAGCTCAAACGCGGCAAGGCGACCATGCAACTGTTCGGCCTTGGCGTGCACTCGGTGATCGATCATCTGGGCGAACTCGATACCTGCCTGTCAGACATCGGCCTGCGCCGACGCAAGGGTGAAAAGCCCTGAGTGGCCGTTCTTGATCAAGATCATGCACTTCGCTCGCCAGTGGATTAATCTAAAGGTCAGATGCAGACCTTTGGCCCATCGCTGCGGTCTATGCCAGTGCCTATCGATAAAAGGAAGAACGCCATGCCTGCCCGCGAACTGCAAGAACAGCTCAACGCTCTGCGCGAGCAACTGGAGCAGAACCCACCGCTCACGCTGGAAGAACGCGAACACCTGCAAGAACTGATGCGCAAGATCGAGGCGCAGATCAAACTGGAAACCGCGACGCAGGACAGCAGCCTGGCGGACGGCGTAAACCTTGCCGTAGAGCGCTTTGAAGTGGACCACCCGGCGCTGGCCACCATTTTGCGCAACATTGTGCAGACCTTGGGCAACATCGGGATCTGACCCCCGGATGCAAAAAAAGCCCCGCTAGCGATAGCGGGGCTTTTTCATTTTTCGGCCTGAAATGCGATCCCCTGTGGGAGCGGGCTTGCTCGCGAAAGCGGAGTGACATTCAGCATCAATGTTGAATGTAATGGCCTCTTCGCGAGCAAGCCCGCTCCCACATTAGATCGTCATTGGCGGACCAACCGCAGGTTAGGCAACTGCACCGCTTCAGTACTGCGATACGGGTTGATGTCCAGCCCGCCGCGACGCACATAACGCGCATACACGGTCAGTTTTTCCGGTTTCAGCAAGCGTTGCAGGTCGAGGAAGATCCGCTCTACGCACTGCTCGTGGAAGTCCGAGTGCTGACGGAAGCTCACCAGATAGGCCAGTAGACTGGCGTGATCCAGCGCCGCGCCACGGTACTCGACCGCTACGCTGCCCCAGTCCGGCTGACTGGTGACCGGGCAATTGGATTTGAGCAGATGGCTGTGCACGCTTTCTTCAACGATGCGCGAATCGTCGCATCGCAGCAATTCCGGGCGCGGATGCTCGTAGTTGCTGACGCTGATGTCCAGATCATCGATGCACACGCCCGGCAGCGCCACGACGCCTTCGGCCTGAACCTCGTTCAAGCTGCGAATGCGCACGCCCACCAGCTTGCCCGCGGCCGCCGACAGGTCATTCACCAGCGTGGCTTCAAGGCTTTGGGTGTCGGCGAACGGCGTCTGGTTCAGCGAGTTCAGGTACAGCTTGAACGACTTCGATTCGATGATGTTCGGCGAGTCCGCCGGGATGCTGAATTCACCGATGGCCACTACCGGCTTACCCGATGGCAACAGCCAGGACAGCTCGAAGCAGTTCCAGAAGTCCACGCCCTTGTACGGCAGGGTTTCAGCCGTCAGGCCCAGCTCGGCCCATTTCGCGGTGCGCGGGATCGGGAACAGCAAGGACGGCGTGTACGTGGCGATGTATTCGCTGGATTTGCCCAGCGGCGAATGTTCGGCTGCGGGATGCATGGCGGAAACCTGACTGAAGAATCAGCGGATTCTAACAGCCTTTGCTCCCGCCTTTGAGTGCTTACTGACTGACAGTCAATTTGCCGACCATGCCAGCCTGATAGTGACCGGGGATGTTGCAGGCGAATTCCAGATTGCCGGCCTTGTTGAAGGTCCAGGTCAGCTCGGCGGTTTTGCCCGGTTCCACCAGCACGCTGTTCGGATCATTGTGCTGCATGCTTGCGCCGTGATCCATGCCCGGCATCGAGCCATGGTCCATAGAAGCGCTTTTCATCCCGGTCGGGGTCAGCATGCCGCTCTGCTGCATTTTCAGCATTTCCTGTTGATGTGCAGCGTGCATCGCCGCATCGCCCAGGTTGAACTCGTGCAGCAACTGGCCTTTATTGATCAGCACAAAACGCACTGTCTCGCCGGCTTTGATTTCCAGCGCCTTGGGCGTGAACGACATATCGCCCATCACGATTTCGACACTGCGCGTAGCCTTGGCCGCCGGGGCTGGCGCACCGAAGTCATAGGTCTGTACCGGCGAAGCCCATACGGGAAAACTCAACACCAGCAAACAGCCCGCAAGCACCAGTCGATGACGCAAAAACATGATCACACTCCAACAAGATGAGGTTCAGCCTGTGGAAAACTCTACGGTTACGCCGCTGCCAGCCAGCTGACGGTTAGATTACAACTTTGTAAGGTTGCGCTGCATCGCCGCCCGCCACGGTATAACGCACTGTTCCATTGACCTCGAGCTGCCCATGAAACTGCTGATCGTCGAAGACCAACCGAAAACCGGCCAATACTTGCGCCAGGGCCTGACCGAGGCCGGGTTCAACGCCGAACTGGTGGCCGACGGCAACACCGGCCAACACCTGGCGCTGACCGGCGATTACGCCTTGTTGATTCTCGATGTGATGCTCCCTGGCCGTGACGGTTGGCAGATTTTGCAAGCGGTGCGCAGCGCCGGTCTGGATATTCCAGTGCTGTTTCTCACGGCTCGCGACGCCGTTGAAGACCGGGTTCATGGCCTGGAACTGGGCGCCGACGATTACCTGGTCAAACCCTTCGCCTTCTCCGAACTCCTCGCCCGCGTGCGCAGCCTGTTGCGGCGCGGCAGCGCGACGCCGCAGGAAACCAGCCTGCAACTGGCGGATTTGCGCATGGACCTGATCCGTCGCCGGGTTGAGCGCAGCGGCCAGCGCATCGACCTGACCGCCAAGGAGTTCGCCCTGCTGGAAATGCTCCTGCGCCGTCAGGGCGAAGTGCTGCCCAAATCACTGATCGCTTCGCAGGTCTGGGACATGAACTTCGACAGCGATACCAACGTCATTGAAGTGGCGATCCGCCGGCTGCGCCTGAAGATCGACGACGACTTCCCGAACAAGTTGATTCATACCGTGCGCGGCATGGGTTACGTGCTTGAAGAGCGTCCCGCCTGATGCGTCGCCTGTCCCTGAGCGGCCGCCTGGCCTTGCTGTTTGCCGCGTGCACGGCGGTGGTTTCGTTGTTCGCCGGCGTACTGTTCAGTCGCGCCAGCGAGACGCACTTTATTGAACTCGACCAGCAACTGCTCGACGGCAAGCTGATCGCCCTGCGCAGCGCCTTGGCGGGTGCCGACAACCCGGTGTTGTTCGCCGAACGCAGAGCCAGGTTGCAGGACGAAATGAGCCATCAACCAGACCTCACATTGCGAGTGCGCAGTGCTGATGGACGCGTGTGGTTCGACAGTGCGGCGAACCTGCCCGCCGATTTGCCAACCCGGCCCGGCCTTCACAGTTTGCACAGCGCCGGCACGGCATATCGGGTCTACAACGCTGCGTTGGAGCCGGACAAAGCCGATTCCGCGCAACTGATCTTGATGCTCGACGTCACCCACCATCAGCACTTTTTGCAGCGCATGCAGCGTTTGATCTGGCTGACCGTCGGCCTGTCGGCGCTGGCCACCGCGCTGCTCGGGGCCTGGGCGGCGCGCAGTGGTTTGCGGCCGTTGCGGCGGATGAGTGAAGTGGCTGCAGGGGTATCCGCCAGCTCGCTGACCCAGCGCCTGCCCGAAGATCAGATGCCCGCCGAGCTCGCCGATCTGGCCCACACTTTTAACGCCATGCTCGGCCGACTCGACGACTCGTTCCAGCGGCTTTCAGCCTTCTCCGCCGACATCGCCCACGAGCTGCGCACGCCGCTGTCGAACCTGCTGACCCACACTCAGGTCACCCTCACCCGCCCACGCGACCTGGAAGATTACCGCGAGGCCCTGCACAGCAACCTCGAAGAACTGCAATGGATGGCGCAACTGGTCAACGACATGCTCTATCTGGCCAAGGCCGATCACGGCTTGCTGATGCCAAAACGCGAACCGCTGCAACTGGCCGAGGAGGCGGATCTGCTGCTGGAATTTTTCGCGCCGCTGGCCGAGGACGCTCAGGTCAAACTGACCCGACTCGGCAGCGCCGGCATCAGTGGTGACCGCAGCATGCTGCGCCGCGCCCTTTCCAATCTGCTGGACAACGCGCTGCGCTTTACCCCGCCACACGGTGAGGTTCAAGTGCGGATTGTCGATAAGCCGAAAGGGTTGAGCCTGAGTATCGAGAACTCCGGAGAAGGCATTCCCGAAGCGTTGCTGCCGCGCTTGTTTGACCGCTTCTACCGCGCAGATCCGACGTGCCGTGAAGGCAGTAGCGAGCATGCGGGATTGGGGTTGGCGATCACTCAGTCGATCATCCGCGCCCACGGTGGAACGATTCATTGCGAATCGGGCCAGGGCTGGACGCGGTTTTTGATGGAGTTGCCGAAAGGGGTTTGAGGCCAGCAACGCTGGCCTGCAGGTCGCTAGACAGCCGTTGCCCCCAGCGCCGCCACCATTTGCCGCAAGGCCGGCGACTCGCCGTCAATGCGTACCTTCAGCCCATCAATCTCTCGACGCTCCGGGTAATGCTTGCGCAGCAAGTCAAATGCCGTGCGCTGTTCGGCACCGCTGACCACCAGGCTGCGGCGGAAATCCGCGTCATCACGACGCGGGTCGTACACTCCACGGCAGACCATCGCCAAGGCCCAGGCCGGATCACAACTGGCGTTCAAGTGGACTTGCGCCAGCCACGGTGCCGGCAACAACTCATCCAGGGAGACTTGGGCTGGCTGCCCGAGGAACTGGCAAAACGCTTGATAGATCTGCGCGGTCCCGCGCTGCTTGCCGTCGAGGCTGTAGCCGGCGATATGCGGGGTGGCGATCACGCACAGTTCGGCCAACGCGATATCGACACTCGGCTCGCCTTCCCACACGTCCAGCACCGCTTGCAGGTCTTCGCGCGCCAGCAACACTTCGCGCAATGCGCTGTTATCCACCACCGGGCCACGGCTGGCGTTGATCAGCCAGGCGCCGGGCTTGAGTTGGTTCAACCGGTTTTCGTCAAACAGGTGCCAGGTCGGTTGCTCAGCAGTTTTGTTCAACGGAGTGTGCAAGCTGATGACGTCGCACTGCTCGACGATCTGCTCCAGGCTGACGAATTCGCCGCCTTCGGCCGCCTGACGCGGCGGATCACACACCAGCACCTTCCAGCCCAGACCTTGCAGAACCTTGACCAGTCGACCGCCCACTTCACCCGCGCCGACGACCCCGTACGTGCGCTCGGCCAAATCGATGCCTTCGATTTCGGCCAGGGTCAGCAGGCTGCCCAGCACGTAGTCGACGACGCCTCGGGCATTGCAACCCGGCGCGCTGGACCAGGTGATGCCGGCCTGCTGAAAGTAGTCCAGATCCAGGTGATCCGTACCAATGGTGCAGGTGCCGACAAACCGTACTTTGCTGCCTTCCAGCAAGTCGCGGTCGACATCGGTCACCGAGCGCACCAGCAGCACATCGGCCTGTTCGACCGTGGCGCGGTCGATGGAGCGTCCCGGTACGCGGCGGATTTCGCCGAAACCTTCAAAGAGCGCATCGAGCAGCGGGATATTTTCGTCGGCAACAATCAGCATGGCAGGCTCCTTTGGCGGATCGGCAGTGTAGCGCACATCTTCGTAGGAGCTGCCGCAGGCTGCGATCTCTTGATCTTCGATTTTTCTTGGGCATTGCTGGAAAGCAACATCAATAGATCGCAGCCTGCGGCAGCTCCTACGGCGGGTACGTGCAAAGGTGCGAGTTTACAAATCCGCAACACAGGATTTTTCCTGACTGGCGCGTCAACGCGTAGAATGCGCCGCCCCGCGCATCAAACCTCTCTGGACGCTTCGCCTGTGAATTCCGTAACTGACAGCCCCGCCGCTATTTCGCTCAACCGCCCGGCCCGGGTTCGCCTGGAGCTTAAAAACCTGCTCGGCCTGGCACTGCCGATCATGATCGCGCAGCTGGCAACCACCGCCATGGGCTTCGTCGATGCGGTGATGGCCGGCCGCGTCGGGCCGCGTGACTTGGCGGCAGTGGCGCTGGGCAACTCGATCTGGGTGCCGGTGTTCCTGCTGATGACCGGCACGCTGCTGGCGACCACGCCAAAAGTGGCTCAGCGCTTCGGCGCCGGCACCCACGCCGAAATCGGCCCTATCGTGCGGCAGGCGTTGTGGCTGGCGTTGGTGGTGGGCCTGATGGCGACCGGCATGCTGTTCAGCGCCGAACCAATCCTGCATATCATGAAGGTCGATCCCCAACTGATCGGCCCGTGCATGCAATACCTGCACGGCATCGCCAGCGGCCTGCCAGCGGTGGCGCTCTACCACGTGCTGCGCTGCTTCAGTGATGGCCTGGGGCGCACCCGGCCGGCAATGGTTTTGGGGCTGTGCGGTCTGGCGCTGAACATCCCGCTGAACTACATCTTCATTTATGGCCACCTCGGCGTACCGGCCATGGGCGGCGTCGGTTGCGGCTGGGCCACCGCGATCGTGATGTGGGTGATGGCGCTGGGCATGGCCGGCTGGGAGCGTTGGGCGCCAGCCTATCAATCGAGTCAGCTGTTCAGCCGTTTCGACTGGCCGCAGTGGGCGGTGATCAAGCGTCTGCTGGGCATCGGCCTGCCGATCGGCATCGCGGTATTCGCCGAGTCGAGCATCTTCGCGGTGATCGCCCTATTGATCGGCAGCCTCGGCGCTACGGTGGTGGCCGGGCACCAGATTGCCCTGAATTTCAGCTCGCTGGTGTTCATGATCCCCTACTCCCTGGGCATGGCCGTGACCGTACGGGTCGGCCAGGCACTCGGTCGCGAGGAACCCCGCGAAGCACGCTTCGCCGCCGGTGTCGGCATGGGCACTGCGCTGGCTTATGCTTGCCTGTCAGCGAGCATGATGCTGTTGATGCGTGAACACATCGCGGCGATTTACACCGCCGACCCGATTGTCATTCAGGTGGCGTCGATGCTGATCGTCTATTCCGCGCTGTTTCAGTTCTCGGATGCGATTCAGGTAACAGCGGCAGGCGCCCTGCGCGGCTATCAGGACACTCGCGTGACGATGATCCTGACCTTGTTCGCCTACTGGGGGATCGGGTTGCCGGTGGGCTACACCCTTGGCCTGACCGATTGGCTCGGCGCGCCAAGTGGCCCGAGCGGGTTGTGGCAGGGTTTGATCGTCGGCTTGAGCTGCGCGGCGCTGATGCTGTCGATCCGACTGACGCGCAGTGCACGCAAGCGGATTCGCATCAGTCGGTCAGCGGGTTAAGCGAGTTTCTTGCGGATCCAATAGAGGTAGGTGCCTGCCTCTTCATGCTGTCCAACCAGTTCATGGTCCAGAAACACGCAGAACTTGGGAATGTCGCGACGGGTCGACGGGTCTGTGGCAATCACCTTGAGCAGGCCGCCAGGCACCAGATCACGAATATGCTGGTGCAGCATCATCACCGGCTCCGGGCAATTGAGGCCGGTGGCGTCGAGGGTGCCGTCTACCGGCGTATTGATCATTTCACTCATGATTCACTCCTGAAACTGGCCGCTATTGTCGCGCAAAAACGGGTGTTCGGTCATCTGTGGCATGCACAGCCTTGCCCCGACCTACCCCTGTAGGAGCAAAGCTTGCTCGCGATGGCCACGCTGCGGCCATTCAGATACACCACTGTGAGGCCATCGCGAGCAAGCTTTGCTCCTACAGGATCGCCGGTCGCGGGGTGTGCGGGATGCGGTCGCAATGGTTCAACGCTTTTTAGGCTTACTCACATCATGCCGGCGTAAATGGCAGGTCACTTCTTCGCGATCGTGGTACAGCTGCTTGCAGCCGATATCGACCCGAATGCCACGCGCCTTGAAGCCCTCTTCAATGCGCTCAAGCAAGCGCTTCACTTCGGCATAACGCTGCTTCATCGGTAGCTTCAGGTTGACCACTGCCTCGCGGCAATGCCCCTCACCAATCCACTCTTCCAGCATCGCGGCGTTGCGCGCCGGTTTCTCGACAATGTCGCAGACCATCCAGTCCACCGGCTGCTTGGGTTTGAAGGTGAAACCGTCGGCCATCAAGTGCTGGACCAGCCCGGTGTCCATCAGGCTTTCAGCCATTGGGCCGTTATCGATAGCGGTCACCAACATGCCACGGTTGACCAGTTGCCAGGTCCAGCCGCCAGGCGCAGCGCCCAGGTCAACGCCGGTCATGTCGCTGTGCAGGCGCTCGTCCCACTGATCACGCGGGATGAAATGGTGCCACGCCTCTTCCAGCTTCAAGGTCGAACGGCTTGGCGCTTCACGCGGGAATTTCAAGCGCGGAATGCCCATCGGCCACATCGCCGAGTTGTTGGCCTCGGCCAGACCGACGAACACTTCTCGGCCGCTTTTGAAGGTCAGCAGCAAACGCGGCTTGTTGGCGTCTTCCACTAGTTTTCCAGCGCCGGTCAGCGCCTTGCGCAGCGGGCCTTCGAATTTCTTGCAGAAGTTCGACAGTTCTTTACCGTCGTTGGTATCGACCACTTCCAGCCACAGACTTCCGCAGGTCGGGAAGCTCGCCAGATGGGCGAGGATCACGCTGATGCGGTCGGTTTCCGGCAGATCAATGAAGATGCCGCGAGCCCATTGGCGCGGGAAGATCAGCTGGGAGAAACGCTGGCCGCGCATCAGGCGCTCGGCGCCGTCTTCTTCGGTGCAAACAAACTCGGCGTAGGCGCTGGCGGTTTTGGCCTTGGCATAACCGGCCACGTTCAACCGTGCGGCGTGTTCGGAAATCTCGGAACAGACTTCGCCTTCGAAGCCTGGCCGGCAATGCATAAAGAGGGTGTTCATTCTTACTCCTGGGCAGATGGCGAGAAATTCAACCACTGCGCGATGCCCAGACTTGCGTTGAAGCAAAGCCTGTCACGAAAACCGGCGCATGATAGCGGAGTTCGCAACCCTGGACCTGTCCATAGAGTCCAGTTATTAGCCTTAATGTCCAAACAGGGCTAGGTTAAGAACTCTGTCTGTCCCGCCAGTCCGTAGCCGTGCGGACCCAAAGGAGTCATTTCAATGCCGTCCCTCGATAGCCTGAAAACCCTTAAAACGCTGAAAATCGACGACAAGACCTACCATTACTTCAGCTTGCCGGAAGCCGCCAAGGCCTTGGGTGATCTGGACAAACTGCCGATGTCGCTGAAAGTCCTGCTGGAAAACCTGCTGCGCTGGGAAGACGAAAAAACCGTCACCGGCGCCGACCTCAAGGCCCTCGCCGCCTGGCTCAAAGAGCGACGCAGCGACCGGGAAATCCAGTACCGCCCCGCGCGCGTATTAATGCAGGACTTCACCGGTGTGCCGGCGGTGGTCGACCTCGCGGCCATGCGCGCCGCCATGGCCAAGGCCGGTGGCGATCCGCAGCGAATCAATCCGCTGTCGCCAGTGGACCTGGTGATCGACCACTCGGTGATGGTCGACAAATTCGCAACGAGCGCTGCCTTCGGTCAAAACGTCGACATCGAGATGCAGCGTAATGGCGAGCGTTACGCCTTTCTGCGCTGGGGCCAGAGCGCCTTCGATAACTTCAGTGTCGTGCCGCCGGGCACCGGCATCTGTCACCAGGTCAACCTCGAATACCTCGGCCGCACCGTGTGGACCAAAGATGAGGACGGCCGCACCTACGCCTTCCCGGACACGTTGGTGGGCACCGATTCCCACACCACCATGATCAACGGTCTCGGCGTACTCGGCTGGGGGGTTGGCGGCATCGAAGCAGAAGCCGCGATGCTCGGCCAACCGGTGTCGATGCTGATCCCGGAAGTGATCGGTTTCAAACTCACCGGAAAACTCAAGGAAGGCATTACCGCCACCGACCTGGTGTTGACCGTCACCCAGATGCTGCGCAAGAAAGGCGTGGTCGGCAAGTTCGTTGAGTTCTATGGCGACGGTCTCGCTGAATTGCCACTGGCGGATCGCGCAACCATCGCCAACATGGCCCCGGAATATGGCGCCACCTGCGGCTTTTTCCCGGTGGACGACGTGACACTGGAGTACCTGCGCCTGTCCGGTCGCCCCGTCGCCGTGGTGAAACTGGTCGAGGCCTATTGCAAAGCCCAGGGCCTGTGGCGCCTGCCCGGTCAAGAACTGGTGTTCACTGACAGCCTGGCGCTGGATATGAGCAGCGTCGAAGCCAGCCTCGCCGGCCCCAAACGCCCACAGGACCGGGTGTCACTGCCGAATGTCGCCCAGGCATTCACTGACTTCCTCGGTCTGCAAGTCAAACCCACCCGCCCCACCAGCAAGGAAGAGGGTCGCCTCGAAAGCGAAGGTGGCGGCGGTGTCGCCGTCGGCAATGCCGACCTCATCGGCGAAACGGACTACGAGTATGAAGGCCAGACCTATCGCCTGAAAAACGGCGCCGTGGTGATTGCCGCCATCACCTCTTGCACCAACACCTCCAACCCGAGCGTGATGATGGCTGCCGGGCTGGTGGCGAAAAAAGCCGTGGAGAAAGGCCTCAAACGCAAACCGTGGGTGAAAAGCTCGCTGGCGCCCGGTTCCAAAGTGGTCACTGACTACTACAAGGCCGCGGGCCTGACCCAATACCTCGATGAACTGGGCTTTTCTCTGGTCGGCTATGGCTGCACCACCTGTATCGGCAACTCTGGACCGTTGCTGGAACCGATTGAAAAAGCCATTCAGAGTTCCGACTTGGCCGTCGCTTCAGTGCTGTCCGGCAACCGCAACTTCGAAGGTCGCGTGCATCCACTGGTGAAAACCAACTGGCTGGCCTCCCCGCCGCTGGTCGTCGCTTATGCCTTGGCCGGCAGCGTGCGCATGGACATCAGCAGCGACTCGCTGGGTGACGGCAAGGATGGCAAGCCGGTGTACCTGCGAGACATCTGGCCGAGCAGCAAGGAAATTGCCGACGCCGTGGCGCAGGTCGACACCGCGATGTTCCACAAGGAATACGCCGAAGTGTTCGCCGGTGACGCGCAGTGGCAAGCCATCGAAGTCCCGAAAGCGGCGACGTACGTCTGGCAGAAGGATTCCACCTACATCCAGCATCCGCCGTTCTTCGATGACATTTCCGGCCCCCTGCCGGTGATTCAGGACATCAGCGGTGCGCGCGTGCTGGCCCTGCTGGGCGATTCGGTGACCACCGACCACATCTCTCCCGCCGGCAACATCAAGGCCGACAGCCCGGCCGGGCGCTACCTGCGTGAACAGGGTGTGGAACCTCGAGACTTCAACTCCTACGGCTCACGTCGCGGTAACCATCAAGTGATGATGCGCGGCACCTTCGCCAACATCCGCATTCGCAACGAAATGCTCGGCGGCGAAGAAGGCGGCAACACGCTCTACATTCCGACCGGTGAAAAACTGCCGATCTACGATGCCGCCATGCGCTATCAAGCGGCGGGCACTCCGCTGGTGGTGATCGCCGGCCAGGAATACGGCACCGGCTCAAGCCGTGACTGGGCGGCCAAGGGCACCAACCTGCTGGGCGTCAAAGCGGTGATCGCCGAGAGTTTCGAACGGATTCACCGTTCCAACCTGGTGGGCATGGGTGTGCTGCCGCTGCAGTTCAAACTCGATCAGAACCGCAAGAGCCTTAACCTGACCGGCAAGGAGACACTCAGCATTCAGGGACTGACAGGCGTCGAGTTGACGCCACGAATGAACCTGACGCTGGTGATCACCCGCGAGGACGGCAGCAGCGAGAAGGTGGACGTGCTGTGCCGGATCGACACGCTGAACGAAGTGGAATACTTCAAGGCGGGAGGGATTTTGCATTACGTGTTGCGGCAGTTGATTGCTTCATAATGTCGCACTGACAAAAACACCGCCTTCGGGCGGTGTTTTTGTTTGTGCCACAAACGTCCCTTTAATCGCACCGCTTCCACAGTGGTGATGTGGCGGGCACAAAAATGTGAACAACACCGATCAAGTGTGGGAGCGGGCTTGCTCGCGAAAGCGCCAGAACAGGCGATATTGATGTTGAGTCTTATGACCCCTTCGCGAGCAAGCCCGCTCCCACATGGACCGAGGTGGCCCGCAGAATCTCAGACACAAGGATTTCACATGATTGCTCTGCCATGGCTCTATCTGGCACTCCTCTCCATCGGCTACGCACTGGCCCTGATCTACAGCCAACTCGGCTGGCTGGCGGCAATTACCGTCGGGTTGTTACTGTTTGCCGGTTTTGCCGTTCGCCAACCGCAGATCCAGGTCGGCCGCGTCCTGGGTCACGGCTTGTTCATTTTCCTGGCACTCGCGCTGGCAATGCACTGGCTTCCCGGTTTCTACAACGGTCGCGGTATCGGCCCGGAACGCTTCACCGCCGATGCAGTGCCGTTTTCCATGTACCTGAATCTGGACAAACCACTGATTGGCTTCTGGCTGTTGCTGGTTTGCCCGTGGATTGTCGGTCGCCGCTCCCTGCGCCTTTCACTTTATGCCACCGCCGTGGCACTGCCCTTGAGCGCGCTGACCGCTCTTGGTGGCGCGCTGCTGCTGGGCATGATCAGTTGGGCGCCGAAGTGGCCCGATCAATCCTGGCTGTGGGTGCTGAACAACCTGCTGCTGGTGACGCTGGTCGAGGAGGCGCTATTTCGCGGTTACATTCAGGGCGGTTTGAGCCGCTGCCTGCAACACCTGCGCTACGGCGAACACCTCGCCCTGCTCGGCACCGCGCTGTTGTTCGGTCTGGCGCACCTGGGCGCTGGCTGGCAATGGGTGCTGCTGGCGAGCCTTGCCGGGATTGGTTACGGTCTGGCGTACCGTTTCGGTGGACTGGGGGCAGCCATCGCCACGCACTTCGGTTTGAATCTGTTGCACTTTGGGCTCTTTACCTACCCGATGCTGGCCGGTTGAAATCAAACAATGTGCGGCACTGCTGAAAATTGAAAAATAATTTCAATTTACTCCTCGCGCTGCCGAAAACCTGTCAAAGCCTTGCGGATTGAAAAAGCCATGCGTAATAACCAGCCCATTACACAACGCGAACGGACCTTCCCGGCTCAGCAACGGTTGATCTCGACCACCGATGCCAAAGGCGTGATCACCTACTGCAACGACGCTTTCGTCGAAATCAGCGGGTTTTCTCGTGAGGAACTGACCCGTGCGCCGCACAACCTGGTCCGTCATCCCGACGTCCCGGCGGCAGTGTTCGCGCACATGTGGGAAACACTGAAACAAGGCTTGCCATGGATGGGCATTGTCAAGAATCGCTGCAAGACCGGTGACCACTACTGGGTTAACGCCTATGTCACACCGGTATTCGACGGCAAGCAGGTGGTCGGTTACGAGTCGGTGCGGGTCAAGCCCACCGCCGAACAGATCCGCCGCGCCGAAGCGCTCTACCAACGCATCAATCAGGGCAAGTCGGCTATTCCTCAAACAGACAAATGGCTGCCAGTGCTACAGGACTGGTTGCCATTCATTCTGGTCAGCCAGCTGAGCTTCATGATCGGCGCCACGCTCAACTCGCATTGGGGTTTCGCCCTGGCCGCCGGGCTTTCGGTGCCGCTGGGCCTGCTGGGTTTGAGCTGGCAACAGCGCGGCCTCAAGCGCTTGCTGCGCCTGGCCGAACAGACCACTTCCGACCCGCTGATTGCGCAGATGTACACCGACAGCCGCGGCGCTCAAGCGCGCCTGGAAATGTCGATCCTCAGCCAGGAAGCCCGTCTGAGAACCTGCCTGACTCGCCTGCAAGACACTGCCGAGCACCTGACCGAGCAAGCACGGCAGTCCGACACCCTGGCGCACAAAAGCTCCAGCGGCCTGGAACGTCAGCGCGTCGAAACCGAGCAAGTGGCCACCGCCGTCAATCAGATGGCCGCCACCACCCAGGAAGTCGCCAGCCACGTGCAACGCACGGCTGACGCTACTCAGGAAGCCAATCGCCTGACCGGTCGCGGTCGCGATATCGCCGGTGAAACCCGCGAAGCTATCCAGCGTCTGTCGGTGGTGGTTGGTGAAACCGGCCTGACCGTGACCCAACTGGCTAAGGACAGCGACGAAATCGGCGGCGTGGTCGACGTGATCAAAGGCATTGCCGACCAGACCAACCTGCTGGCCTTGAACGCCGCCATCGAAGCGGCTCGCGCCGGCGAGATGGGACGTGGTTTTGCGGTGGTGGCCGATGAAGTGCGGCAACTGGCGCAACGTACCAGCGAATCGACCGGGCAGATCCACAGCCTGATCGCCAAGCTGCAACAAACCGCCAGCACGGCGGTGCAAACCATGGAAGCCGGTCACCGTCAGGCCGAAGAAGGCGTGGCGCGGGTACTTGAGGCCGACCAGGCATTGGTGGGCATCAGCGAAGCGGTGGCCAACATCACCGACATGACCACACAAATCGCTGCGGCTACCGAAGAGCAAAGCGCGGTGGCTGAAGAGATCAGCCGCAACATCAGCACCATCGCGCAACTGGCCGACCAGACCTCGGAACAGGCACAGAACTCGGCGTTGCTGAGTGAAGAGCTGACCAAAACCGCGAATACCCAGTATTCGTTGGTGGAGCGGTTTAACCGCTGATTGTTGCTGGCAAATACAAAAACCCGGGAGGTGATACTTCCGGGTTTTTTATTATTCCAAGCGTAAAGCAACACCACTTCAGATATCGCAAACGAACCAATGCACACTTTAGAATAAATATCTACCTGTCATAACTAACAGTAGACGTGCAAATTGGCGCTGGTATCAAATAAGCACTCTCATGCAACCGGCATGTCATTCTCGCTCGCTCATCACTTAGAGAAGGATTATAAAAATGAGTCGCCACGCTATTTTCATCCCGATAGATAACTACGTTCAGTCCCCTGATAACAACTTCAACTGGAACTTCGGCGGCAGTATTATCGAGGCTGACCGCACATTATTTATGTTGCACACATTTCCTGGTACTGGTGAGAGAGAGTGGCTTTTTACCGGGCTTACGGGAACACCTGTACAAGGGAACGTCTTCGAGTTCGGTATAGCGGTGCCCTACATTGACGATGACGTAATGGAGCGAACCTATACTCTTGAAGATGGGTTAAGTTTTTCGCACATGCACTCTATTCCCATACTTCCTGGAGCCGTCAGCTTCGTCTACGCGGACAGCGCCGAACTGACTATCCGACTCGATCCGATCAATGGAACCGTACAAGGCGATTACAAAGCTACGTTCAGAACCCATCGCCTAATGCCAGGTGGCACCTTCAAGTTGAAACGAACCGACCAATAAACCCAAATAGCGACTAGCAGATGTATTTTTGGTTTTTTATTGCCCGGGTAGACGTGATACTGCCTGGAAGATCACCTTCGCGAGCAAACCCCACACACTGGGTTGCGTAACCCTGTGGCAGCGGGGCTGCTCGCGAAGAGCCCTGACCGGCACCAGAACTATCCCAGGATAAATTCGGACACTTTGCTCACCGCAGCCGCCAGATGCTGATCATGGGTAAACCCGGACGCCTTTAACGGCTTCAAGTCATGATCCCCCACCACCAGCCAGAACACCTCGATACCCGGCGCCAACGTATAAGCCTCAACGGCCTCACGATTGCCCAGCGCATCCCTCTCCCCCTGCACAATCAATGTCGGCGTCTTTAGCGAAGCCAGATGCTCGACCCGAGGTTTCTCCGGTTTACCCACCGCATAGAACGGATAGCCCAGACACACCAATCTGTCGGCGCCCAACTCATCGGCCAGCAAACTGGCCATGCGCCCGCCCATGGACTTGCCGCCGATGGCCAGACGCCCAGTGACATGGCGTCGCACCAAAGCATGTACTTCACGCCAGCATTCGAGCAATTTTGGCGCCGGATTCGGCGGGCGCTTGCCGCCATCCAGACGCCGTTGCGCCATATAGGGAAATTCGAAACGCAGTACGTTGACGCCCTGCGCAGCAAGGCGTGCGGCGATGTCGTTCATCCAGTCACTGTCCATCGGTGCGCCGGCGCCATGGGCGAGAATCAGCGTCGCCGATGCCGGCACTGAGGCGGCATCCCACAACCATCCGTGATCCTGCACGCACTGCGCCCATTGATCCCCGTCAATACTGGCCTTGTGGTGTTTGTCCATGCTTGCCTCGCTTTTAATCTGCCTATAACTCCAGGCGAAGGGAGCGTCATTGCCTTGCGCAGACGTCTTCACTTCGGCTGAACCGTGGATGGGGAACCATGAACACTTCTTTAAGTACCGCCTATAACTACAAGGTGGTCCGCCAATTCGCCATTATGACGGTGGTGTGGGGCATCGTCGGCATGGGGCTCGGGGTTTTTCTCGCGGCTCAATTGGTCTGGCCTGAACTCAACTTCAATTTGCCTTGGACCAGCTTCGGCCGCTTGCGCCCGCTGCACACCAACGCGGTGATCTTTGCGTTCGGCGGTTGCGCACTGTTTGCCAGCTCTTTCTACTCGGTGCAGCGCACCTGCCAGACCCAGCTGTTCGCGCCGAAACTCGCGCAGTTCTGCTTCTGGGGCTGGCAGTTGGTGATCGTGCTGGCCGCAATCAGTTTGCCGCTGGGCTACACCACCTCCAAGGAATACGCCGAGCTGGAATGGCCGATCGCCATTCTCATCGCCATTGTCTGGGTGGCCTACGGCGTCGTGTTCTTCGGCACGGTGATGAAGCGCAAAACCAAGCACATCTACGTCGGTAACTGGTTTTTCGGTGCGTTCATCATCACCGTAGCCATCCTGCACATCGTCAACCACGCGTCCCTGCCGGTGAGCTTCGTCAAGTCCTACTCGGCATACGGCGGTGCGACAGATGCCATGGTGCAGTGGTGGTACGGGCATAACGCGGTAGGTTTCTTCCTCACCGCAGGCTTCCTCGGGATGATGTACTACTTCGTGCCGAAACAGGCCGAACGTCCGGTGTACTCGTATCGCCTGTCGATCGTGCACTTCTGGGCACTGATCACCCTGTACATCTGGGCCGGCCCGCATCACCTGCACTACACCGCGCTGCCGGATTGGGCACAGTCGCTGGGCATGGTGATGTCGCTGGTGCTGCTGGCGCCGAGCTGGGGCGGCATGATCAACGGCATGATGACCCTCTCGGGCGCCTGGCATAAGTTGCGCAGCGACCCGATCCTGCGCTTCCTCGTGGTGTCCCTGGCGTTCTACGGCATGTCGACCTTCGAAGGCCCGATGATGGCCATCAAAACGGTCAACGCGCTGTCTCACTACACCGACTGGACCATCGGCCACGTACACGCCGGCGCACTCGGCTGGGTGGCGATGATCTCGATCGGCGCGCTGTACCACATGATCCCGAAAATCTTCGGCCGCACGCAGATGCACAGCCTCGGCCTGATCAACGCGCATTTCTGGCTCGCAACCATCGGCACCGTGCTCTACATCGCCTCGATGTGGGTCAACGGCATCGCCCAGGGCCTGATGTGGCGCGCGGTCAACGAAGACGGCACGCTGACCTACTCCTTCGTCGAAACCCTGGCGGCCAGCCACCCAGGCTACGTCGTGCGACTGGTAGGCGGGGCGATCTTCTTCAGCGGCATGTTGCTGATGGCTTACAACACCTGGCGCACCGTGCGTGCCGCACAGCCAGCCGAAGTCGCCGCCGCGGCGCAGATGGCCTGAGGAGTCCGCCATGAAACACGAAACGATTGAGAAAAACGTCGGCCTGCTGTTGCTGCTGATGGTCTTCGCGGTGAGCATCGGTGGTCTGACCCAGATCGTCCCGCTGTTCTTCCAGGACGTCACCAACAAGCCGGTCGAAGGCATGAAGCCTTACACCGCGCTGCAACTCGAAGGTCGCGACATCTACATCCGCGAAGGCTGTGTGCAGTGTCACTCGCAGATGATTCGCCCGTTCCGCGCCGAGACCGAGCGCTACGGCCACTACTCGGTGGCCGGTGAAAGCGTCTGGGATCACCCGTTCCTGTGGGGCTCCAAGCGTACCGGTCCGGACCTGGCCCGGGTCGGCGGTCGCTACTCGGAAGACTGGCACCGCGCGCACTTGTACAACCCGCGCAACGTCGTGCCGGAGTCAAAAATGCCTACCTACCCATGGCTGGTGGCCAACCCGCTCGACAGCAGCCACACCGAAACCAAGTTGCGGGTCATGCGCACCCTCGGCGTTCCGTACACCGACGAAGACATCGCAGGCGCCACCGAAACGCTCAAGGGCAAGACCGAAATGGACGCACTCGTCGCCTACCTGCAAGTGCTCGGCACTGCCATCAAGAGCAAGAGGTGAGTCATGGTGCTTGAAATGAGTACTGGAATGATCCGCGGCCTGGGCACCGTCGTGGTGTTCGTGGCCTTTGTCGGACTGGCGCTGTGGGTGTTCAACGGCAAACGCAGCTCGGAATTCGCCGAAGCGCGTCTGCTGCCTTTCGCCGATGAACCGCAACCCGACGACGCCAATAGCCCGGAAACTGCAACAACAAGGAGTACCCAGCCATGACGACCTTTTGGAGTACGTGGATCTGCGTACTGACCATTGGTAGCCTGATCGGCCTGACCTGGCTACTGATCGGCACCCGCAAGGGCGAAACCAAGGGCAGCGTCGATCAGACCATGGGCCACAGCTTCGACGGCATCGAGGAGTACGACAATCCGTTGCCGCAATGGTGGTTCATGCTCTTCGCCGGCACCCTGGTGTTTGCCGTCGGCTACCTGATCCTTTATCCGGGCCTGGGCAACTGGAAAGGCATTCTGCCGGGCTATGAAGACGGCTGGACCCAGACCAAGGAATGGGAAAAAGAAATGGCCAAGGCCGACACCAAGTTCGGACCGATCTTCGCCAAATTCGCAGCCATGCCCGTGGAAGAAGTCGCCAAAGACCCGCAAGCGCTGAAAATGGGCGGTCGCCTGTTTGCCTCCAACTGCGCGGTCTGCCACGGCTCGGATGCCAAGGGCGCCTTCGGCTTCCCCAACCTCGCCGACAACATCTGGCGTTGGGGCGGCAGCGCCGAAACCATCAAGACCACGATCATGGGTGGACGCATGGCGGCCATGCCAGCCTGGGGCGAAGTATTGGGTGAGACCGGGGTGAAAAACGTTGCGGCCTATGTTCGTCACAAACTCGCCGGCCTGCCACTGCCAGCCGACAGCGGCGCTGACCTGCAAGCCGGACAGCAAACATTCAGCACCACCTGCGTAGCCTGTCATGGTGCAAACGGCCAGGGCACGGAACTGATGGGGGCGCCAAACCTGACGCAACCGGCAGGTTTCATCTACGGCACCAGCCTGGCGCAACTGCAACAGACCATCCGCCATGGTCGCCAGGGTCACATGCCGGCGCAGAACGAACTGCTCGGCAACGACAAGGTGCAATTGCTGGCCGCGTATGTGTACAGCTTGTCTCACGCTGCCCGCACCGAGCGTTTGCAGGCTGAAAGCAAAAGTCAGTAAATGTTGACTGCTCTACTGCCGCATTCACCCGGATGCGGCAGTTCCCTGCCCCTTTGCGACGCATTGTCGCACCCCTCCATGGGTCCGCCTTTCGGTTCGACGGATTCACGTCTAAGCTTGCTCCGAAGCGGACTGGCGACAGCCGGTCAAGGGTCAACCGTACACGATGCGTTCGACGAATCTGTTCGATGACAGGCCGCAAAGGCTGGTAGATACCGGCTATCGCGCAAATTGCCGTCTGTCACCTGCCCGCCTCGTTTGAACACGCCCAGTTACAACTGACCCGACCCCCTCGCCTTTTTCGTCCGCCGAGACATTTTGCCCATGGGCAATTTTGTCCCTACGCGGAGCATGGAAAGGCCGCAGAATCAGCTTTTGAAAGCATTGACACGGGTCATGGCGCGTTGCAATGACCCCCCGCTTTCTACATACTTGCGACCGATTTTTATCCCTAATAAAACACCTAAACCGTGGAACCTTAGAATGAGCACAGCAATCAGTCCGACTGCTTATAACTATAAGGTAGTCCGCCAGTTCGCCATCATGACGGTGGTCTGGGGGATCCTTGGCATGGGGCTCGGTGTCTTCATCGCCTCACAGCTCGTATGGCCAGAACTCAACTTTGGCCTGCCGTGGACGACGTTTGGACGCCTACGCCCGTTGCACACCAACCTGGTGATTTTCGCCTTCGGTGGTTGCGCACTGTTTGCCACCTCTTATTACGTCGTGCAGCGAACCTGCCAAACGCGACTGATTTCCGACAGCATGGCCGCCTTCCACTTCTGGGGATGGCAGGCTGTAATCGTCGGCGCGATCGTTACCTTGCCGCTGGGTTACACCACCACCAAGGAATACGCGGAACTGGAATGGCCTCTGGCTATCCTGCTGGCTATCGTCTGGGTCACCTACGGTGCGGTGTTCTTCGGAACCATCGTCAAGCGCAAGACCAAGCACATCTATGTCGGTAACTGGTTCTACGGTGCCTTCATCGTCGTGACGGCGATGCTGCACATCGTCAACCACGCCTCCTTGCCGGTCAGCTTCTTCAAGTCCTACTCGGCGTACGCCGGCGCGACTGACGCCATGATCCAGTGGTGGTACGGCCACAACGCGGTAGGCTTCTTCCTGACCACCGGCTTTCTGGGGATGATGTACTACTTCGTGCCTAAACAGGCCGAGCGTCCGATCTACTCGTATCGCCTGTCGATCGTGCACTTCTGGGCACTGATCACCCTGTACATCTGGGCTGGCCCGCACCACCTGCATTACACCGCACTGCCGGACTGGGCTCAGTCCCTGGGCATGGCGATGTCGATCATCCTGCTGGCGCCAAGCTGGGGCGGCATGATCAACGGCATGATGACCCTGTCGGGTGCCTGGCATAAGCTGCGTACCGACCCGATCCTGCGCTTCCTGGTCGTGTCCCTGGCGTTCTACGGCATGTCGACCTTCGAAGGCCCGATGATGGCCATCAAGACCGTCAACTCGCTGTCTCACTACACGGACTGGACCATCGGCCACGTACACGCCGGTGCCTTGGGCTGGGTAGCGATGATTTCGATCGGTGCGCTGTACCACATGATCCCGAAAATCTTCGGTCGTCCGCAGATGCACAGCATCGGCCTGATCAACACTCACTTCTGGCTCGCGACCATCGGTACCGTGCTCTACATCGCCTCGATGTGGGTCAACGGCATCACCCAGGGTCTGATGTGGCGTGCAATCAACGATGACGGCACCCTCACCTACTCCTTCGTCGAAGCCCTGCAAGCCAGTCACCCTGGCTACATCGTTCGCGCCCTTGGCGGTGCGTTCTTCGCCAGCGGCATGCTGTTCATGGCGTACAACGTGTTCCGTACCGTACGCGCCTCGAACCCGGCTGAAGCCGAAGCCGCCGCTCAGATCGCTGTAGTTGGAGCTCACTGATGAAGCATGAAGCAGTCGAGAAGAATATTGGCCTGCTGGCCTTCTTCATGGTTATCGCCGTCAGCGTCGGCGGCCTGACCCAGATCGTCCCCTTGTTTTTTCAGGACGTGACCAACAAGCCGGTTGAAGGCATGAAGCCACGCCCGGCGCTGGAACTTGAAGGCCGGGCGGACATCACGGTGTTTTCCGGCATCGGCCTGATGGGCGGCGCCATGCTGCGGGACTTCGCGATTGTCGCCACGGCCTTCGAAGTG